>CALGOD010001066.1 GCA_937957845.1 uncultured Nocardiopsis sp. | reverse complement strand
GCAGGTCGTCCAGGTGGGCACCGAGATCTTCGTCAAGATCATCGACATCGACCTCGAGCGTCGCCGTATCAGCCTGTCGCTGAAGCAGGCCAACGAGAGCGTCTCCCCGGACCAGGTGGACTTCGACCCCACCCTGTACGGCATGGCCGCGGAGTACGACGAGCAGGGCAACTACAAGTACCCCGAGGGCTTCGACCCCGAGAGCGGCGAGTGGCTCGAGGGCTTCGAGACGCAGCGGGACGAGTGGGAGCGCAGCTACGCCGAGGCCCAGGCCCGCTTCGAGGCTCACCGCAAGCAGGTCGAGGAGGCCCGCGCGGCCGAGGCCGACGCGGCCAACGCGCCGGCTCCGGAGGAGGAAGAGGACTACACCGGTGGCCAGAGCGCCGGCACGTCCTCCTCGGAGTCCTCCAGCGGTGCCCTGGCCTCCGACGAGGCCCTGGCCGCCCTCCGCGAGAAGCTCGCGGGCGGCGAGGCCTAGACCGTGGATCCGTAAGGATGCGCTGACAGCCCCGAAGGGCCGTCTCCTCTCCGGAGGGGGCGGCCCTTCGCCGTTTCCACGGTGCGGGAGGCGGGATCCTGCGGCATCCGCGTCGTAGGGTCGGTGGAGCGTCCCCGAAACGGGGCGCGTGAGGAGGCGACGTGTTCGACATCCACCAGGCCGTCCCCGCCGACGCCGGGGAGATCTTCACCCTGCAACGGGCCGCGTTCGTCGACGAGGCGCAGGCGTTCGGAGACCCCTTCGTCCTACCGCTCACCGAGAGCCTGGGCAGAGTGGAGAGGCTGTTGGGTCTGGAGGACGTCCTCGTGCTCAAAGCGGTGTCCGGGACACGGCTGGTGGGGACGGTACGTGCGCGGGTGATGGGTACCGGAGCGGTGATCGCCCGCCTGGCGGTGGCCCCCGACCTGCGTCGTCGCGGGATCGGACGCGCGCTTCTGGCGGACCTCGAACACCGGCTACGGGAGCACCACCCCGCTTTGACCTCCCTCACCCTGTCCACGGGGGCACAGGACACGGGACCGCAACGGCTCTACCGAGGGCTCGGGTACACCGAGACCTCTCGTGAGCGCGTCGCCGATCACCTGGTCATGGTGCACATGCGCAAGGAACTGGTGCCGAGACCCACCGAAGGGGGCACGGTCATCGGACGGGGAACGGTCGTCTAGGGTTTTCGGCATGCTCAAAGTGGGACTGACCGGTGGGATCGGTTCGGGGAAGAGCGCCGTCGCGGCCGAACTGGCCGCCCACGGCGCCGTGGTCATCGACGCCGACGCCATCGCCAGAGAAGTGGTCGAACCCGGCACCCCCGGACTGGCCGCGGTGGTCGACGAGTTCGGGGAGGAGGTGCTCACCCCGGAGGGTCGGCTGGACCGGGCGAGGCTGGGCGAGATCGTCTTCGCCGATGAGGAGCGTCTGGCCGGACTCAACGCGATCGTGCACCCCCTGGTCGGCGAGCGCAGCGCCCGACTCATGGAGGAGGCTAAGGCCTCCGGGACCGAGGTCGTGGTCTACGACGTCCCGTTGCTGGTGGAGAACGACCTGGGATCGCTCTATGACGTCGTGGTCGTGGTCGACACCCCCGACGAGATCAGGGTGGAACGGGTGGCCACCGGCCGGGGCATGCCGCGTGACCAGGTGTGGGCGCGCATCCGGGCACAGGCGGACAGGAAGACCCGCCTGGCCGCGGCCGATCTGGTGATCGACAACTCCGGGACGTTCGAGGAACTCAGGAAACGGGTGGCCGAGGTGTGGCGCGAACTCCTCGCCCGCGCCCAGTGAGCCGGCGTCCCGCCCAGGCCGACTCCGGGGTCTTCCCGAAGGGCTCAGCCGTCCGTCTCGGGTCGTTCGTCCGCTCGACCTCGGTGAAGGGCGTCGGACAGGGACGAACCGGCGTTCACGGCCTCGCGCACCAGTTCCTCACGCACCGAGCGCGCGGCCTCGACACCGAGCAGGCTGTCGTCGATCTCCTCGGTGCGCACCGTGTCCTGGGACGAGGACAGCGCCAGGTCGGCGTAGTCGGCGGCCCGGTCGGCGATCTCCTGACACTGTTCCCACTCCCGGTGCGCGGTCACCGCCGCGTGGACCCGCTCGCCGTAACCGGTCAGCACGGCGATCCGCTCGGCGAGCGCCGTCTGGGCACGGCGGACCGCCTCCTCCTGTGGGGCGAGCGCCCGTGTGACCTTCTCGGAGACGGCTTCGCGTTTGCGCAGCAGCAGCTCCTTGCGTAGGGAGCGCAGGCGCAGCAACTCCTGGGACATCCGCCACTCCTCCTCGCGCAGCAGCGGCAGGGTGTGGCCGGCGTCGAACGAGGCGCCCAGCACCCTGATGCCCTCCTCCACCCGGTCGGTGGCCTGCTGGAGCAGGGCGAACAGGTGCGCCTCGGGCTCCTCAGCGCGGCCGGCGTGGTGGTGGGGGCGTCCGAAGTCCTCCGGAAGCACGTAGTGGTCGGCGTTCTCCGACGCCAGGCGTGCGACCATACCGGGGCGCATGATGGCCCCGGTGCCGACCGCGGCGACCGCCAGGTAGAGGACGGCCGTGGTGGGATCGCCGGGCACCACCGGGTCGAGTGGACCGACGACCTGTTCGAGCAGCCCTCGGGCGCTGAAGATCCCGATGAAGGAGACGGGCAGCACCCAGAAGGCGTGCATGACCACGTCAGCCCAGTCGTCGCTGAAGGAACTCCTGAGGTAGAGCAGGCCGATGACGGCCAGGGTCGTGCCCAGACAGAGCAGTATCAGCAGAAGGGCGTTGGCGGCCGGAAAGAGCAGGGCGAGCACGGCGAGGGAGACGCCTCCCGTGGCGCTGAGCGCGGCTCCCTGCCTCCATGTGGGACCCCGGGTGGAGCGGGCCGAGGTCGGGAACAGCCTCTCGGGACGGGCACGCAGACGTGCGGCCACACGGGGCGGAAGGTCCGGGTCGAAGGTCGGTCTGGAGGGGTGTGGCACGGCTGGCACCTCGCTTCGGACACAGCGCTGATTCCCATGGTAACCCTGTACCCCTCGGCCGGCCGGGGATGTCACAAGCGGTCTGTAGCGTTGGGGAATGAGGAACACGCGGGCGTCGGGGTGGCCCGCCGTGCGAGGGGAGAAGAGGCGACGTGCGACCGGTCAGCGACATCAAGCGCAGTGAGGCGCCCTTCGAGGTGGTCTCGGAGATGACTCCCGCGGGGGATCAGCCCAAGGCGATCGCCGAGATCAGTCGGCGGGTGAGGGAGGGCGAACCGCACACCGTGCTGCTCGGCGCCACCGGTACCGGCAAGACGGCGACCGTGGCCTGGACGGTGGAACAGCTGCAGCGACCGACCTTGGTGATGCAGCCCAACAAGACCTTGGCGGCGCAGTTCGCCAACGAGCTGCGCCAGATGCTGCCCGGCAACGCGGTCGAGTACTTCGTGTCGTACTACGACTACTACCAGCCCGAGGCCTACGTCCCGCAGACCGACACCTACATCGAGAAGGACTCCTCGATCAACGACGAGGTCGAGCGGCTGCGACACTCGGCGACCAACTCCCTGCTCACCCGCCGGGACACGATCGTGGTCGCCTCGGTCTCGTGCATCTACGGTCTGGGCACCCCCCAGGAGTACGTGGACCGTATGGCACGGCTGGAGGTGGGCATGGAGGTCGAGCGTGACGACCTGCTGCGCCGCCTGGTGGAGATGCAGTACTCCCGCAACGACACCGCGTTCACGCGCGGCACCTTCCGCGTGCGCGGTGACACCATCGAGATCATCCCGGTCTACGAGGAACTGGCGATCCGCATCGAGATGTTCGGTGACGAGGTCGAGCGTCTGCTCACCCTGCACCCGCTCACCGGCGAGGTGCTGGGGGAGAGTCGGGAGATGTTCATCTTCCCCGCCTCCCACTACGTGGCGGGCGAGGAGCGCACCGAGCGTGCGATCGCCTCGATCGAGGCGGAGCTGGCCGAGCGGCTGTCCGAACTGGAGGCCCAGGGCAGGCTGCTGGAGGCCCAGCGCCTGCGTATGCGCACCACCCACGACCTGGAGATGATGCGCCAGCTGGGCACGTGTTCGGGCATCGAGAACTACTCACGGCACTTCGACGGTCGTGAGGAGGGCAGCCCGCCCCACACGTTGCTGGACTACTTCCCCGAGGACTTCCTGCTCGTGCTGGACGAGTCGCACGTGACCGTCCCCCAGATCGGCGCGATGTACGAGGGCGACGCCGCGCGCAAGCGCACCCTGGTCGACCACGGGTTCCGGCTCCCCTCGGCGTTGGACAACCGGCCGTTGAAGTGGGAGGAGTTCGTCGAGCGGATCGGGCAGACCATCTACCTGTCGGCCACGCCGGGCCGTTACGAGCTGGCTCAGAGCGGCGGCGACGTGGTGGAACAGGTCATCCGCCCCACCGGCCTGGTCGATCCCGAGGTGCGGGTCAAGCGCACCGACGGGCAGATCGACGACCTGGTGCACGAGATCCGCGTGCGAGCCGAGCGCGAGGAGCGGGTACTGGTCACCACGCTCACCAAGAAGATGGCCGAGGACCTCACCGACTACTTCGCCGAACTGGACATCCGCGTGCGCTATCTGCACAGCGAGGTGGACACACTGCGTCGGGTGGAGCTGCTGAGAGAGCTACGGATGGGTGAGTTCGACGTACTGGTGGGCAT
>CALGOD010001065.1 GCA_937957845.1 uncultured Nocardiopsis sp. | reverse complement strand
GTCCCATGGGCACGTCGACCGAGGGGCCGTCCGAGCCGAGGATGACCGCCTGGTTGTCCCCGGTACCGAACGCGCGCCCGCCGCCGACCTGGTTGACCACGAGCAGCTCGCATCCCTTGCGCTCCAGCTTCGCGCGGCCGTTGGCGATCACGTCGTCGGTCTCGGCGGCGAAACCCACGATGGTCTGCGCCGACCCTTCGGCGTCGCGGGAGGCGACCAGTCCGGCCAGGATGTCGGGGTTCTCCACGAGTTCGATGGGCGCGGGCGCCGCCCCGGACTTCTTGATCTTGGAGTCGATGCTGGTGGCGGGACGGAAGTCGGCGACGGCCGCGCTCATCACGATCACGTCGGCGTCGCGACGCTCGACCTCCATGGCCTCGGCCATTTCCACGGCCGATTCCACCCGTACCACGCGTGCGCCCGCGGGATCGGGCAGGGAGACGTTGGCCGCGACCAGGGTCACGTCCGCGCCACGGGCGGCCGCGGTACGCGCCAGGGCGTAGCCCTGCCTGCCGGAGGAGTGGTTACCGAGGAAGCGGACGGGGTCGATGGCCTCGCGGGTGCCTCCCGCCGAGATCACCACACGTCGCCCGACCAGGTCGGGGGCCTCCGTGCCACGCCTCAGTATCAGGCGGGCGGCCTCGAACAGCTCCGAGGGCTCGGGCAGGCGACCGCGCCCGGTGTCGACTCCGGTCAGGCGGCCCGTCGCCGGGTCGAGGACGATGGCGCCGCGTGAACGCAGCGTGGCCACGTTGGCCTGGGTGGCGGGGTGCTCCCACATCTCGGTGTGCATCGCGGGTGCGAACACCACTGGACAGCGGGCGGTGAGCAGAGTGTTGGTGAGCAGGTCGTCGGCCAGGCCCGCGGCGGCCTTGGCCAGGAGGTTGGCGGTGGCGGGGGCCACGAACACCAGGTCGGCCTCTTGGCCCAGGCGTACGTGCGGCACCTCGTGCACCGTGTCCCACACGCCGGTGGCCACGGGTTGACCGGACAGGGCGGACCAGGTGGGCTCGCCCACGAAGCGCAGCGCCTCCTCCGTGGGCACGACCCGGACGCGGTGGCCGGACTCGGTCAGGCGGCGCAGGAGTTCGCAGGCCTTGTAGGCGGCGATGCCCCCGCTGACGCCGAGGATCACTCGTGGAACGTTGTGCGTGTCACTCACCGAGTCTCCCAGAGGGTGTTCCGGCCCGCGGGCCGGGGAGGAATCGTGCTCGACGCGAGGGATGGGCCGGCACCCGGTACCGGCCCTGAGGGGCCCTCACGCGTGAGATCGGCGGCCCGGTTCCGAGGGAACCGGGCCGCCGACCCGGGACGGACACCCGCGAGGACGCGGGGTCCGGGTTCCCCGTTCCCCCGGCCGGGAGACCGGCGAAGGAGCGGGGCGAGATCTCAGGAGCCCTCGTAGGGCTCGGCGGTGAGCAGGCCCGCCCTGATCTCGCGCAGGGCGATGGACAGGGACTTCTCCTGGACCTGGGTCTCCACCAGAGGGCCGACGTACTCCAGCAGGCCCTCGCCGAGCTGGGCGTAGTAGGCGTTGATCTGGCGGGCCCTCTTGGAGGCCATGGTGACCAGGCTGTACTTGCTGTCCACCAACTCCAGCAGATCGTCGATCGGCGGGTTGGTGATGCCTTCGGCGACGGGCTCGGTACCAGCCACTTCGAATTACCCCCAGGGATGGCCGCGGAACGGGTGCCGCGATGCGATGGTCAAGACTACTGGGCGCCGCCGGGAGGTACCCCGGCCGGGCGCGGATGGCGCGGGCCCGACGGCCCGGCCACTATCACACCTTGGGCGCGGTGATCAACGCTAGCAGCTTGTCGCACACTTCCTGCACGGACGTGTTGACGAGCGTGACGTCGAACTCCTTCTCCGCGGCCAGTTCGATCCTGGCCGCCTCCAGTCGACGCTGGATGACCTCCTCGGACTCGGTGCCGCGTCCGGTGAGGCGGCGCACCAACTCCTCCCAGGAGGGAGGGGCGAGGAAGACGTGCAGGGAGTCGGGCATGGACTCGCGGACCTGGCGGGCGCCCTGGAGTTCGATCTCCAACAGGACGGGGACCCCGTCGGCCAGGCGCTCCTCCACGGGACGGCGGGGGGTGCCGTAGCGGTTGCCCGCGAAGCGGGCCCATTCCAGGAGTTGGCCCTGCTCGATGAGGCGCTCGAACTCCTCGTCGGTGACGAAGTGGTACTGGACCCCCTCCCGCTCACCGGGACGGGGTCTGCGAGTGGTGACCGAGACCGAGAGCCACACATCGGGGTTCTGACGACGCAGGTGGGCGACCACCGTGCTCTTCCCCACACCCGACGGCCCCGAGAGGACGGTCAGCCGCTTCTGGGCGGGGCGGGAGTGGGATACGGGGTCGGGCATGTGTGTTCCAGGCGGTGCTCGGAGCCTGTCCGACACGGGCTGGGCCGGGGCCCTCGCGTGGCACGCCGGGGAACCGGGTCCGGTCGGGGCGCGGCCGCCGTGCGGGCAGCTGATGTGCGGGATGTCCGCGTACGGTCGCGGAAGATCTCCTTTATACCACCGGGCCGCGGCGCGACGGACGTTCGTGACCTGGGGCCACTCGTCCGCCGACCGCGACCCGACCGGGCTTCACCGGGACCGGCCGCCGTCACGGCCCGCTCCACGCTGCGACTGTGGGGGAAACGGCGGGCCGATGCACCGCGTTCAGGTGCTACTGGCGCTGCTCGGCACAGCGGATACCGCGGTGCTACTTGGTGAGGTCGCCGAACTCCGCCTCAAGGGCGGCGCGCTGGTTGGTTCCCAGGCCACGAACACGTCGGGACTCAGCGATGTTGAGCCGCTCCATGATCTGCTTGGCACGGACCTTGCCCACGCCGGGGAGGGATTCGAGCAGCGCCGAGACCTTCATCTTGCCGATGACGTCGTCCTTGAGGCCGTTCGCCAGGACCTCGGACAGCGAGATGCCGCCGTTCTTCAGCTTGTTCTTCACCTCCGCGCGCTCTTTTCTGGCCTTGGCGGCTTTTTCCAGAGCCGCAGCGCGCTGTTCAGGTGTCAGGGGAGGAAGGGCCACGCCGGGTCACCTCGGATTTCTACTCGTTTACAGAGGGCGGACGCCTGCGCAAGTTAGTAGGTCCGACCCGGGTTAGGCAACGCAAAGTGCCCCTTCAACGGCTATTTCGTCAAACTAACTACCTACGGCAATCATCCGATTACCTCAAGAGACGAAAATCAGGACCTTGGTCCCGGCTACGTGGCGTGCAAAGCGCGCCACCAGCGGAAGTCACCCAGGGGTGACCCGGGTCACTCTCGGCAGTATGCCCGGAGTTTCGGACACGCCCAATTCACGGTGCCTATGACACATAATCGGGAGTATCCACGTCACCACGATGGTCCGGCCCCGGTCGCGCCGTCTCTCGACCGGTGGCGCCCCGCACCGACGAGGAGCGCCCGTCACCTCCGTCCTCCCTCCCCGCGTCGCGCGGACCACGCACACGCGCTCTGGCTCTAGACCCTCGCGGCGGCCCCGCGCACGGCCGCCGCGAGGGAGGCGGCCGCCGCACCGGGATCCGGCGCCCGGGTGATGGGACGGCCGATGACCAACAGGTCCGCCCCGTCCTCCACCGCCCTCTCCGGGGTCGCCACCCGCGACTGGTCGCCCTTGTCCGCTCCCGCCGGACGTACGCCCGGCGTGATGAGGGTGATGTCCGGCCCCACCTCGGCCCTCAACAGGGTCACCTCGTGCGGCGAGCACACCAGGGCACGGGCCCCGGCCCCCACCGCCAGTACCGCCAGCCGCCGCACCGCGTCCGAGGCCGGCCCCGACAGGCCCACCTGCTCCAGGTCCGCCTCGTCCATGGAGGTGAGAACCGTCACGGCGGCGACCTTGGTGTCCGGAGCCGCCTCGACCGCGGCCCGGATCATGTCCGCTCCCCCGCCGGCGTGCACGGTGAGGATCGAGGGCCGAAGGCCGGCGACGCTGCGCGCGGCGCCGGCGACCGTGGCCGGGATGTCGTGCAGTTTCAGGTCCAGGAAGACGCCCACACCACCGTCCCCGCGCACCGCGCCGACCACCTCGGGCCCATAGCGCAGGTACAGCTCCAGTCCCACCTTGACCGTGCTCACGTGCGGCGCGACCGCCGAGGCCCAGGCGGACGCGGTCCGAAGGTCATCGGTGTCGAGAGCGACGGCGATGGGCGCGGAAGGCGCGGTCATATCGGTGTCTCCAATCGTGTGCGAACGAGCCTGTCGGCGCGTGCAACGCACGGATGTACTTACGGACGTATTCACAACAGCACCTGAGGATGCACGTTCGCTCTCATGTGCACACCGCCAAGGTGTGCGGTTCCCCGTATGGGAACGCTTCATGCGTCCCACACGGGTCACTTCCCCGTAACGGCCTCCCAGACGGCCGCAGACGTGAGCTTCGCGGGAAGGAGCGGAGGAGGTGCCCACCTGCGCACGTTCGGCCGCACAGGGCCACCTCAGGCCCGTTCAGGCCGGTCAGAGCCCTTGTCCGGCGTGTTCCCCTCCCTGTCATGCCCCGGCTCCCGTGCGGTGGGCCGCTCCCACCACGTCGGAGGCCCGGGAGAGACCGCGGGCCTCCAACAGGTCGGTGAACTCCCGGAGCACACGCGCACAGGCCGAGGGGTCGGAGAAGTTG
>CALGOD010001064.1 GCA_937957845.1 uncultured Nocardiopsis sp. | reverse complement strand
GTGAGCCCGCCTCCCAGGACCAGACCGGTCATCCACGAAAGATTCTCAGGCATGGACCCAGTCTCCCATCCGGCACCGCCACCGCACATCCGGTCGATCCCTGAGATCGGACTCGGGGACGCACCCGGTGTCGGCGCCCTCCTCGGTTCCCTTCCTCACGTTACCGCTCCCGACGGTCCCACCCCGGATCGATGCCCCAGGGTGGATCGGACCGTCGAAGAGGGCGGACGCACCGGCAAGGGCGCGAGGGCGGGATCAGCGGTCGGCGACCAGCGACTCCAGCCACTCCAGGTCCACACCCACCAGGCTGTCCCGGAACACCAGGCCCTCGCGGGCCGGGATCTCCACGTGGTTGGGCACGGCCACCGTCACGCACCCGGCGTCGAACGCCGAGTTCACCCCCACCACCGAGTCCTCGAAGGCCACACAACGCCCGGGGTCGACACCGAGGCGACCGGCGGCCCTGAGGTAGGGGTCGGGATCGGGCTTGTTCGCGGCGACCTCGTCCCCGGCCACCGAGTCGTCGAAGTTGTCCAGACCGATCCCGCCGATGGCCTTCTGCACCAGCGAGCGCTCGGTGGAGGTCACCAGGGAGACCGGGACACCGGCCTCGGAGAGCATGGTCACCAGTTCCTTGGCCCCCGGGCGCAGCTGGGCACCGTCCGCGAGCTTGGCCTGGAACCTCGCGTACAGCATGTCGGCGGCCTCACGCGGGGTGAGGTGGTGCGCTCCGGTCAGGTCGATCACGTAGCGGGCCACGGCCTCGGCCGAGCTGCCCACGTTGCGCTCGTGGTTCTCCTCGCCCCACACCCCGCCCAGTTCGGCGACCAGCTCCTCCTCGGCCTCGGCCCACATGTGCTCGCTCTCGATGAGGGTGCCGTCCATGTCCAGGAACACGGCCTGGAGGCTTCTGCCCTCAGCGGCCTCGGAGACGTCACGGTTCAGCGTGCTCTGCTCGCTCATATGTTCGGTGGTGCGGTCCGGTCCGCCCGGGGACACCACGCTCTCCCCTCGTTCGCTTCCTACGGGTCCACGACCGCCCACGGAACGTCCCGGCGCGCGGCACCCTCGTGCC
>CALGOD010001063.1 GCA_937957845.1 uncultured Nocardiopsis sp. | reverse complement strand
GAGCCATGATTAGGGAAGGACGCGCGGGGAAGTGCTGAGGGGGGACGGTGGGACCACGGACGGCCCTCTCCGGCGACAGCGCGCACACCCAGGGTCACACGGGCTCCGGCCCCCTCCGTCCCGTCGCCTCGGTTTATTCCCGAGCCGGAGTGTAAACGGCCTGACACCAGGCACGCGGCCGTCCGACTGATAGCTTGCTGCCTAGCGATCCCATCGCTGGTGAACACGACGAATCGCGTCATTGGAAAGGTGCGTCAGAGATGTCTGCGCCGTATTCGCTCCCTGAACTGCCCTACGACTACGCGGCCCTGGAGCCGTGGATCTCCGGTCAGATCATGGAGCTGCACCACGACAAGCACCACGCGACCTACGTCTCCGGCGCCAACACGGCCCTGGAGAAGATGGCCGAGGCTCGCGAGAGCAGCGACTTCGGAACCATCCCCATGCTGGAGAAGAACCTGGCGTTCAACCTGGGCGGCCACGTCAACCACTCCGTTTTCTGGAAGAACCTCTCCCCGGAGGGCGGTGACAAGCCCGAGGGCGAACTGGGTGCGGCGATCGACGACCAGTTCGGTTCCTTCGACGCCTTCCGCGCGCACTTCACCGCCGTGGCCACCACCATCCAGGGCTCGGGCTGGGCGATCCTGGCCTGGGACACCCTGGGTCAGCGTCTGGTCATCGAGCAGCTCTACGACCAGCAGGGCAACATCGCCCTGAGCTCCATCCCGCTGCTGATGCTGGACATGTGGGAGCACGCCTTCTACCTCCAGTACAAGAACGTGAAGGCCGAGTACGCCAAGGCCTTCTGGAACGTGGTCAACTGGGCCGACGTCCAGGAGCGCTTCGCCAAGGCCCGTGAGGTCCAGCTCGGCTGAGTCCGGTCGGACCACGGCGGAGGGCGGCACCCCCAGGGTGCCGCCCTCGCGTTTTCGGGCCGCAGGGAGAACGTGAGCCGGTCCGTGTGTTCCCACCAGGAATCCACCCCCGAATTTTGTGGCCTTTCACTGGTGACTCCCCACCGCTTCGAACGGCAGAGTCGAAGAAGCCTCCTGGCACGAAGGACCGGGTCGCCCCAGCGGGATTGGCCGCCGCTGGGTCGGCCCTCCCTTCCCGTCCGTGTCCACCCGTGCGACCGCGCGTCACCGACGGTTTTTCGGACGTCATCCGGGCAAATCTCCACGGGTAGTCTTACCTGTGGACAGAAGCCGTCCGGGATGTGGGAGGCGGTAGCGGACGTGTCAGCACGCGGTGAGGACCCCGACGCGCCGAAGTCGGTTCATGACGGTTCCCCGGCCGCTTCGAACCTCCCCTCCAACGCCGACCAGGCCGAGTCCGACCGGGACCACGGGAACGGCGGGGGATCCGCCGGTGGCGGCGGGGGCCACGGCCCCGGTGGCGACGAAGGCCCCGGTGACACCGGTGGACCGGACGACCGGGACGACGAGGGCGGGCGACGGCCCCGTGGGCGGCGCCGGATCGTCATCGCCACGTCCCTCGCCCTGGCACTGCTCCTGATGGCCACACTGGCGCTGCCCTTCACCCGCGAGGGCCTGATGGACCTGTGGTGCGAGGTCACCGACGGCGTGTGCCCCTCCGAGGAACTCCCGCCCCTCACCGAGGACGAGGAGACCGACTGGCGGGTCCGCATGGAGCCGGAGGAGGCCGCTCTGTGGGGCAACTACGTGGCTCTGGGCGACTCCTACTCCTCCGGCGACGGCGCGGGCGACTACCTTCCCGGAACGGCCGAGCCAGGTGGCTGTTGGCGTTCCGAGCACGCCTATCCCCGGGTGATCGCGGAGGAGTTCGACTTCTCCGGCTCACTGGCCTTCTACGCGTGCAGCAGCCACAAGGCCTCGGAGATGATCAAGCAGATCGGCACCCCCGAGTCCCAGATCGAGCGGGTCACCGAGAACACCTCCCTGGTGACCCTGGGCATCGGCGGCAACGACCTCGGCTTCATCCCGGTCCTGCGCACCTGCATGGTGCGGATGCCCCTGCTGGACAGCAGTGTCTGCGTCGAGCAGGAGGAGGACATCGACGAGCGCATGGAGACCTTCGAGAAGACCCTGAAGGAGGTCCTCGAAGAGATCCGTGACCGTGCGCCCGACGCGCGCATCCTCGTTCTGGGCTATCCCCGTTTGTTCCCCGAGGATCCTCCGGGCATGTACTACACGCTGAACCGGAGCGACCAGCTGTGGCTGAACGACCTCGCGGAGCGGTTCAACGAACTCATCCGCGATGTGGTCTACCGGGTGGACGGGGACGTCTACGGCTCGCGCTCCACCGGCAGTGTCGAGTACGTGAACACCCTCTCCGCCCTGAACGGCTACGAGGTGAGCGCAGAGGAGGCGTGGCTGAACGGGATCATGCTCGGTCAGCTGGGCGAGGGGCTGCGCGTGGACCGGTCCACCTTCCACCCCACCGCCAAGGGACAGATGTCCATCGCCGAACGGGTCCGCCTGCAGATCATCGAGGGTCCCGAGCGGGAGATCCACGTGTCCCGGGAGACACTGGACGACGTCGACCCGGACCAACTGAGATCCGAACTGGGCGGCCCGCTCGACCCGATGTTCGAGCCCGAGGCGCCCGAGGTCTCCGCTCCCCCGTCCGACGCCGACGGCGCATAGACGGTGACTCTTGGGGCGTCCCACCGGGCCACGCCCGGCGGACCGCCCACCGTCACACCGCGATCCCTACCGGCCCGCCTTGAGCTCCTCGAGCACCTCGGCGAAGCGGTCCAGACCCCAGTTGAGGTCCTCCTCGCTGATCACGAGCGGCGGCGACATCCGCACCGTGGAACCGTGGGTGTCCTTGACCAGGACGCCGTGCTCGGCCAGCCTTCTGCACAGCTCCGCGCCGGAGGCCAAGGACGGATCGACGTCCACGCCCGCCCACAGACCGATGCTGCGCGCGGAGACCACCCCGTCGCCGACGAACTCCTTCAGTCGGCGCTTGAGCACCTCCCCCAGACGGCGCGCGTTCTCCAGGTACGGTCCCTCCGTCAGCATCCGGACGACCGTCCGTCCCACCGCGCCCGCCAGCGGGTTGCCACCGAAGGTGCTGCCGTGCTGACCGGGGCGGATCACGCCGAGCACGTCCTCGTCGGCCACCATGGCCGACACCGGCAGGATGCCGCCGCCCAGCGCCTTGCCGAACAGGTAGGCGTCGGGGGTCACCCCACTGTGCTCACAGGCCCGGATGGTACCGGTGCGGCCCAGCCCGGACTGCACCTCGTCGGCGATGAACAGCACCCTCTCGCGGTCGCAGATCTCCCTGACACGCGGCAGGTAGTCCTGCGGCGGCACGATCACGCCCGCCTCGCCCTGCACCGGTTCGATGAGGACCGCCGCGGTGGTCTCGTCGATGGCCGCCTCAAGGGCCTCCGCGTCCCCGTAGGGCACCGATCGGAAGCCCGGTGTGTAGGGCCCGAAACCCGTCCTCGCCTCAGGGTCGGAGGAGAAGGAGATGATGGTGGTGGTACGTCCGTGGAAGTTGCTCCCGGCCACCACGATGGTCGCCCTGTCCTCGGGCACCCCCTTGACCTCGTAGGCCCATTTGCGCGCCACCTTGATGCCGGTCTCCACCGCCTCGGCTCCGGTGTTCATCGGCAGTACCTTCTCCTTGCCGACCATGTCGGCGAGGGCGCTCACCCACGGACCGAACTGGTCGTTGTAGAAGGCGCGGCTGGTCAACGTCACCCGGTCGATCTGCCGATGCGCCGCCGCGAGCAGTTCGGGGTTGTGGTGGCCGAAGTTCATGGCCGAGTATCCGGCCAGACAGTCCAGGTACCGTTTGCCCTCGACGTCGGTCACCCAGGCGCCACGGCCCTCGGCGATCACGACGGGAAGGGGGGAGTAGTTGTGCGCCGAACGCGCCTGTGCGAGCGCGATGTGGTCCGTGCTGGAGAGTTCCCCTGTGCCGGGGTCTCCGGCCGGGTCCCGCTGTCGCAGGTTCTGGGTGTTGCCCATCTAGCCGCTCCGATCACCATCGACCGATGTCAGACAAGTGATACCCACCGGCGGGCCGGGTAGCGCCCCTCCGGCGGGAAGTCCCAAGAGTTGAGCAGATGATCCGGTCAGCCCACAAGGGGTGAGAGGAATCACAGCTCTCGGCACATGCCCGAAACCCCCGTGTGACAAGCGGCCCGCACACCCCCTGAACGGGACCGGAGCGCCGGGCGTGACCTGGGATAACACACCTGGTGATGCGCTCCACAGCCCTGGCTGCGGCCTGGCGTCCACCTGAGAGGTAGCGTCACACCAACAGCCACCCGGCCGCCGCGAGCGACGAAGCCGTGGACGGTCCACCGATCGTGCCAGGGAGGTCAGGCGTGTCCATCTCCGCGTCTCAGGACGCCCCCTTCTCCCTTTCCCGGTTGTTCGCAGCCGTCACCGAAGCCGTACCGGACCGGGCCGCGCTGGTCGCGGGCCCCCGGCGCCTCACCTACCGCGCCCTGCACGAACGCTCGCTACGCCTGGCCCGCCACCTGCGGGAGGCGGGCGTGCGCCACGGTGAGCACGTCGCGGTCCTGGCCTTCAACCGCGCCGAGTGGCTGGAGTCCTTCCTGGGGATCCTGTTCGCGGGAGCGGTTCCGGTCAACGTCAACTACCGCTACGTCGCCGGTGAACTGCGGCACGTCCTCGCCGACTCGCACGCCGTCGCACTCATCGCGGAGGACTCCCTGGCCGCGAAGGTCACCGCGGCCCGTCCCGACCTGCCAAGGCTCCGGCACGTGGTCCTCATCGAGGACGGTTCCACACGCGAGGCCGCGGGGATCGACTACGAGCGCGCACTGGCCTCGGCCCCCGAGAACACGCCGTTGCCGTCGACCGGCGGCGACGACCACTACCTCCTCTACACCGGCGGCACCACGGGCTATCCCAAGGGCGTGCTGTGGCGACAGGCCGACATCTTCCGTGCCGCCCTGGAGCGTCGCTCCCCCGGCGCCCCCCGTGCTCGCACCCTTGACGAGGTGGCCGAACGCGCCATGCGTTCCTCCCCCCAGCGCATGCTCATCCTGGGACCGCTGATGCACGCCGCCGGGCAGTGGAACGCCCTGAGCATGCTGCTGTGCGGCAGGCGACTGGTGTTGTACACCGACCGCAGCTTCCGCCCCGACCGGGTGCTGGAACTGGCGCACCGGGAGGAGGTGCACATACTGCAGCTGGTGGGCGACGCCATGGCCCGTCCGCTGGCCCGTCACCTGCTCACCGAGCCAGGGTTGTGTCCTCGGCTGACGTCCGTGTTCTCCGGCGGTACACCGCTCACCCCGGCGGTGCGCGCGCTCTGGCGTGCCTGGCGTGAGGACGTGTCGCTGGCCGACTCCTACGGGGGTTCGGAGACGGGTGTGTGCGGCTCGGCCACAGGCGGCGAACAGGTCTCCTCCCCCCGGGAGGAGACCCTGACCGGGGCCGCCGAGAACCGTAGCTTCACCATGGGCGGCAGCATCGCGGTGCTCGACGACTCCCTACGCCGGCTGCCTCCGGGCTCGTCCGAGGTGGGGCGGATCGCACGTACCGGACGGATTCCGCTGGGCTACTACAACGATCCCATCGCGACCGCCCGCACCTTCCCCACCGATGACGAGGGGCGCCGGTGGGCGCTGTCGGGTGACTTCGGACTCCGGGCCGCGGACGGCTCGACCGTTCTGCTGGGTCGGGGCAACGCGGTCATCAACACCGCCGGAGAGAAGGTCTACCCCGAGGAGGTGGAGGCCGTGATCAAGGCGCACCCCGCGGTGGAGGACGCCATCGTGGTACCCGCTCCCGACGAACGGCTGGGGCAGCGGGTGACCGCACTGGTCTCCCTCGCCCCGAAGGCACGGTTGGAGACCGCGGAACTGCGGGCGTACTGCCGCGTGAGGCTGGCCGGATTCAAGGTGCCGCGGACCGTGCACTTCGTGGACCGGGTGCGACGTACCGCGGTGGGCAAGCAGGACTACCGGTGGGCGAAGTCGGTCGCGAGCCGGAACGTGGCCAGGTCCGGGGAGGGTCTGCCGGACCCGCTCGCCCTCTGAGGTGAGGGAGGGGCACGGGGCGGCCGTCACGGGGGTCGCCCACCGTCCCGCGACGTCCACTTCCAGGGTGGAGGAATCCTTTGTTTCGGTCAGGAATTCCGCGTGACTCCGCTCAGCCGAAATACGGGTCCGGCCCTTTGGGCGATATACCTTCGTCCATCGCGTCAACGCTAGAATGGCGT
>CALGOD010001062.1 GCA_937957845.1 uncultured Nocardiopsis sp. | reverse complement strand
CGGTGAGCGCGTCGACCGCCAGGATCATGGCGGCCGACGTCCATGTACTGCGTTCCACCGGCCAGCGCACCTGCTCGGCGAACTGGTACCCCGTCCAGTACACGCCATCGTCGGCGTCACGCAGGTGCTGGACGTCGCGCAGGATGCGTGTGCCCGTCTCCGTGTCGCCCATGGCGGCCAGGGCCATGACCAGTTCGGAGGTCTCGGCCGCGGTCACCCACGGCTGGTCGCTCACACAGCGCACGCCCAGTCCCGGGACCACGAACCGGTCCCAGCGCTCCTCGATGCGTTCCTTGGCGGAGGTGCCTCGTACCGCGCCTCCCAAGATGGGGTAGAACCAGTCCATCGAGAAGCGGGAGCGGTCGGCGAACAGGTCCTCGTGGTCGTTGATGAGCACCGAGAGACGATCGGCCGCGGCGGCCCACGCCGGACGTTCCCGGCCCAGGCGGGCCGCCAGGGCCGTTCCACAGCGCAGCGCGTGGTGCACGCTCGCGCACACCGTCAACAGCGCGTGGTCGCCCGGAGAACCGTCCTCCGAGCGCGCCCACAGGATCTCACCGTGGTCGCCCCGCAGGTCCAGGACGAAATCCAGACCCTCCTCCACCACCGGCCACAGACGCTCGGCGAAGGCGGTGTCACCGGTGACGAGCAGGTGGTGGAACGCCCCCACCGCGGGGTAGGCGGCGTGGTTGGCCTCGCGTAGCCGGGTGACGGCGGTGCCCTGGCGGAACTTGGCGGCCCATCCGCCCTCGGGGTGGCGGCTGTCGGCGAGCCACAGGTAGGCGCGCCGGGCGGCCTCGGCGTGTTCGGGTACGGTCCGACCGGTCACGGTCAGGGCCATCGCGCACTCCACGTGGTCCCACACGTCGGTGTGTCCACCGGGGAACCACGGGATGGCGCCACTGGACTCCTGACTGCGGACCAGGTAGGAGGCGCTGCGGTGCAGTTGTTCGGCGCTGAGCACCCCCGGAAGGTACGGGATCCCGGGTCGCCGCGTCCTTTCGGCGGAGGAGGGCGCGAAGAGGGGGGCCATCAGTTGGCGTGCGGCTTGCGCACGTAGACGACCACGCTCTTGCCGATGAGCGGGTTGAGCAGGCGTTCGGCGACCCGGGTCACCTTCGGGGCCTTGAGCATGTCCCACACCAGCATGTCGTGGTACGCCTTGGCCAGAGGATGGTCGTCCCTGTCGGTGCCCACCGCGCACTTGATCCACCAGTACGGTGCGTGCAGCGCGTGCGCGTGATGGTGCGGGCCGATCTCGAAGCCGGTGGACTTGAGCTTGGCCTCCAGTTCGGCGCGCGTGTAGATGCGGATGTGTCCGCCCTCGTTGGTGTGGTAATCCTCCGACAGGGCCCAGCACAGGCGTTCGGGGAGGAAGCTGGGAACGGTGACCGCGGCGATGCCGCCCGGACGCAGCACCCGGAACAGTTCCGTCATGGCGGCGGTGTCGTGCGGGATGTGCTCGAAGATCTCGGCCGCGATCACCCGGTCGAAGCTCGCGTCGTCGAAGGGCATGTCCAGGGCGTCGCCCTTGACGGTCTGCGCGCGGGCCTCCTCGGGCGCCTGACCCTCCTGGCGCATCGCGGTGAACATGGTCTCGACCTCGGTCAGGTCGGCGACGTTCTGGTCGAAGGCGGTGATGTCGGCGCCGCGGCGGTAGACCTCGAAGGCGTGACGGCCACCGCCGCAGCCCAGGTCGAGGACGCGGTCGCCGGGGCCGACCGGCAGCAGGTTGAAGTCGACGGTGATCAGTGGAGGCTCCCTAGGATCTGGCGGACGCGGGGTCGTGGTCAGTGCCCGCTGTGTCAGGCGCCGTTGGCGCGTGCCCGCGCGGGAGCGGGACGCGGCTCGCCGTTAGCGGGACGTGTTCCCCGGACGGAGTCGATGGTGGAGGTGTAGCGCTGGGCCGTCAGTTCGGCCACGGCCCTCCAGGTGAAGCGTTCCTGGACCCGGCGCCATGCGGCGGCGCCCATCCGCTCGCGCTCGGAGTCGTCGTCGAGCAGGGCGGCGAGGGCCTCGGCGAGGGCCTCCGGGTCGCCTGGGGGGACGAGACGCCCTGCGTCACCGTCGGTGCCCACGACCTCGGGCAGGGCCCCGGCGTGGCTGGCCACGAGGGGGGTGGCGCAGGCCATGGCCTCCACGGCGGGCAGGGAGAACCCCTCGTAGAAGGAGGGGACGACCGCGATCTCGGCGCCGGCGACGAGTTCGGCCAGGGCGGTGTCGTCGATGCCGCTCACGAACTCCACCCTGTCGCGCAGGCTCAGTTCGTCCACGAGCCGGTCGGTGGGTCCGCCGGGTTTGGGCTTGCTGACGATGGTCAGTGTGATGTCGCGCTCGGTGGCGAGCTTGGCCGCGGCGCGCAGCAGGACGGCCACACCCTTGAGGGGGCTGTCCGCGCTGGCCGTGCACACGATGCGACCGGGGACACGTTCGAGCTCGGGTCGGGGATGGAAGTAGCGGGTGTCCACGCCCAGGGGGGTGACCTCCATGGTCGCGGGGTCGACGCCGAACTCACGGGCGATGTCGTCGGCGGAGGACTGGGAGGGGACGAGGATCGGGTCGAGTCGCCGGGCCACCCGTGCCTGCATGCCCACGAAGCCGTACCAGCGGCGTTTGGAGAGCTTCTGCAGGCCCCGTGCCTCGGCCAGTTCGATTCTGCGGTCCACGCTGATGGGGTGGTGGATGGTGGTCACCAGGGGCAGGCCGGCGGCGCGTACGCCCAGCAGACCCCATCCCAGGGTCTGGTTGTCGTGGACGACGTCGAAGTCGGACAGGCGGCGGCGCAGCTCGCGGTTGGCGCGCAGGGAGAAGGTGAGGGGCTCGGGGAACCCGGCGGTCCACATGGTGAGGACCTCCAGGGCGTCGATCCAGTCGCGCCACTCACGCAGGGGTGGAGTCACGAAGGGGGAGACGTCGTTGTAGAGGTCGAGGGAGGGGATCTTCTCCAGGGTCACGCCCTCGTCCAGGACCGGGTAGGGCTGGCCGGACAGCACGGTGACATCGTGTCCGAGGGCGGCCAGCTCCCGTGACAGGTGGCGCACGTACACACCCTGCCCGCCGACGTGTTGCTTGCTGCGGTAGGACAGCAGGGCGACGCGCAGGGGGCGCTCGGCGAAAGGCCGTGGGCTCGGTGTGGTGCCCGGCTGGGTCAAGAGTCCACCTCTTCGTTGGATCGCGGGCCCGGTCATCGCCGTGGTGAACGCGGGTGTGCTCGCCGCCGAGGACACGGGTGTGGTCACGTGTTCGCCTGTGACGGGTGCGTCCACATGTTACTCGGCAGTTGGGTGCGGGTCGGTGTCGGCCCGGTTGGTAAAGGATCCTACGTGGGGCCGCGTGAGCCGGTGGCGAAGGCCCCGCGGAGCCGACCGGTCTTCGAGGGGAGGGGCGCCGGCCGTGCACGGGAGGTCCAGGGACGGCCGCCTGGCGGAGACGGGTGGGGCGGACACGGAGTCGGTTTCCGCCGGGGCGAGCCGCTTGGATCAGGCGAATGTAGAACGAATTCTACAAAGTCGGTCAGGTGATCTGAAAACCTTCCCCTTCCTTTCGGATTGCTCTTACCACGTCGGGTAATGAGGCGTGATTCATGGGTACGGGAAACTGCGTCGGGGGAGAAAGGTTGGATAACGTGTTCTCATAACGGCCGCCGTCCCTGTCGGGCGTCGGTCACCACGACGGGGCCCGGCGTCGCCACGAGCGGACGGTGCGGCCTGACGACGAAGGGAAGATCCGGTGGCGGTGCAGGCGGCGAGCGGAACGATGTCGCGAAGTCAGACCCAGCGCCGCAAGCGCATCGTGCAGACCGCGGCCGCCTTGGCCGTGCGCGGCGGGGTCGACGCCATGCAGATGCGCTCGGTCGCCGAACGCGCCGGGGTCGCCCTGGGGACCCTCTACCGCTACTTCCCCTCCAAGATGGACCTGGTCGTGGCGGTGGTCACCGAGGAACTGGACCTTCTGGAGGGCGGTATCGTCCGTCGTCCGCCCACGGCGGACACCGCCGCCGGGCGCGCCGTGGACGTGTTGCTGCGCGCCACCCTCGGCCTCATGCGCGAACCCGAACTGGCCGACGCGCTGGTGCGCTCGCTCATCACCGCCGAGGTCAGGATCGAGCTGGACACGCGCATCTCCGACCTGGTGTGGCGTGTGGCGACGGGGGGCCTGGAGGACCGCACCGAGGGGGAGGGGGCGGACGCGCAGGTGGATCGCGACAGCACCGGCTACGTTCTGGTCGGCTCGCTCACCAGCGTGTGGATCTTCGAACTGGTCGAGGTGCTCAAGGGTCGCCGTGACGTGGGCGAGGTGGAGCGGCGGTTGCACATCACCGCCGAGCGGTTGCTCGCCTCCTTCTAGGGAACGCCGGTCCTCAGCCGTCGCCGAAGAGCATCTTCAGCAACCCGTTGAGCAGATTCCCGCGGTCGCCGTCGCCGGACTCCTCCCCGTTGTCCTCCGGCGGGTCCGCGGGGGCGCCCTCGTCTTCGGGCGCGTTCTCGCCGGGCCCTTCGGAACCCTCACCCGTCCGGTCGCCGGTCGAAGGAGGGGCCGTGTCCTCGGGGAGTGAGGAGGGGGCGGCCTCACCCGTCGCCGGCGTCCGCTCGACGTCCTGGCGAGGGTCGGGGTCCGTGGTGGCCGCGTGCGTCGGCTCGGACGGTGGGGCGGCGGCGTCGGTGGTCGGTTCCGCCTCCTGTCGGCTGTCGGACGCGGTCGCGACGGCCTCCGACTCCGGGTTCGGGGGAGTGCGCCCGGCCTGGTCGGGGCCGGTCCCGATGACGGTCGAGGGCCCGCCCACGGCGCTCGCCCACGACCACAGGGCCACCGCCAGCACGACCGTGGCCAGGCCGGAGACGGCCGGCAGGGACCAACGACGCCGGGTGGTCCGCCCGCCCTCGTCGGGCACGGCCTCGGTGCCCGCCAGTTCGGCGACCATCTCCTCGCGCAGGGGGTGGTCGTGTGTGGTCACTCGGTCGCGGGACAGGGCACGAGGTGGTGTTCGGGGGCCGGTGTCCGGGAGGCGGGTCACCTCCTGGGGCGCGCCGGTGGCGCGGGCACGGTGGATCGGATAGCCCTCGCTGGTGAGCGGGTGCATCTGCGCGGCGAGGCGCTCGCGGAACGCGGCCAGGTCGGGATCCAGGCAGGTCCGTACGACCTGCTCTCGCAGGCCGGGTGGTGGGCCGGGGGGACGCAGCAGTGACAGTGCCGAGGAGACACGTTCGATCTGGGCGCGCCGACCTCCCGGAGGCAGACGTGTGGAAGTCGCGTGTTCCTGATCGGGGGCCGACACCTCGGCTCGGGAGGGACGCGGATCCTCGCGGATGCCGGTGGTGTCCTCCTCCGGGTGGCGGGACGTGACGTCGGGGGACTCCTCCGCCAGGCTCTCCGCCGCGCGCCGGATCGCCGAACGGGACAGTTCTCCGCAGATCTGGGGGTCCAGGCCCAGCACGCGCGCGACGGCCGACGGGGGCAGGGCGTGCCGCAGATTCAACTCGACCAGTTCGCGGTGGCTGGCCGGTAGCCGGGCGAACATGCGGGCCACCGGCCCCTCGGAGGCCACCGTCGCCAACCGGGTGTAGGGGCTCACGTGCGCCAGCCCCCGTCTTTGACAGGCGGAGCGGACCAGGGCGTACAACCAGGGACCGCGATCGGCCGGATCGGCGCGTCTGTCCTCCAGGAGCACGCCCGCGACCAGGCCGTCGTGTACGGCCTCGGCGGCCTGGATGCCCTCGTCTCCCAACAGCGACCAGGCATAACGGTACAGCGGCGGTGCGAAGGCGTCATAGAGCGCTTCGATCGCCGTTGGTTCGTCTCCTTCGGTCCCTCTGGTCACGGTTCTCCCCCCGCTTTTCCCGTGACGGTAGCGACGGGAGCCTTTTCGCGTGGGTGAAACGTCTACCTGTAGCCCGAAGGTAAGACTTCTGTAACCTGTCGCCCGGCGGGTTCGGGGCCGCCGGGCGACAGGCTCTACTCGCCGCCCCGTGAAGGCGATCCGATGGCGATCATCCGCTCGACGGAGCGGCGGGCGCGCTCGGCGGTCGCGGTGTCCACGGTGATCTCGGTCGTGCCGAAGCGCAGCGCGTTCAACAGCTTGTCGGCGTCGATCATCTTCATGTAGTGGCACTCGGCGCGCGAGTTGACCGCCTCGAACTGCGTGGTGGAGTTGGCGTTGCGCAGCTGGTGCAGCATGCCGGTCTCGGTGGCGATGAGGACCTTCT
>CALGOD010001061.1 GCA_937957845.1 uncultured Nocardiopsis sp. | reverse complement strand
CCCCATGGTGAACCGGTGGGCCCTGCTCCCGGTGGCACCGTGCGGTTCCGGGAGCGTCGCCGAGGGGCGGGGTCGTCGCGGTTCACGGAAGCCTCCGCCGGGTCGCCCTCCAAGAACCGGGTCGCCCTCCGAGAAGACGAGCGGGACGACCCGTCGTCCCGCTCAGGCCGAGGCCGGGGCGCCGACCTCGCGACAGAGCAGGGAGAACGGCCGCTCGCCGATCCGGGTGAGGACGACCGTCACCGCCTCGGGTCCCGACGCGCGCAGGTCCCGGCGCAGCTTCTCGGTGTCCACCGCCGATCCCCGCTTCTTGATCGTCACCGTCCCCGCGTTCAACCCGCGTATCGCCGCGCGCAGCCGCTTCAGGGAGAACGGCATCACCTCCACGATCTCCAGCACCCGCCACAGCGGGGAGATCTCCGCCCTGTCCGCGGTGAAGTAGGCGATTCGTTCGTCCAACAGGGATCCGTCCACCCGTGCCGCCGCCTCCGCCACCAGGTGCGAGCGCACCACGGCGGGGTCGGGGTCGTACAGGTAGCGCCTGGCGGGGGCCACCGGAGCCGGGCCCGCCCCCGGGTCCGCGTCCAGGTGCGCCACCGCGCCCTCCCTGGCCAGCAGCCCCTCGCGCTCGTGCAGCACCGTCGCCCGCCGCCGGCACCCGTCGGCGAGCGCGCCGAACCACAGGGTCGCCTCCTTCAGTTCGCCGTCCACCGAGATCCACTCGGCCGAGGCGTCCTGGGGCAGCGCCTCGTGCGGGATGCCCGGAGCGGCCTTGAGACACGCCGCCTCCGCGTCCCGGGCCAGGCCGATGGCCGCGTCCCACGGCGGGGAGTAGGCCGCCGGGTCGAAGACCCTGCCACGTCCGCCCCGGCGCGCGGGATCGCAGAACAGGAGGGGGAACCGTCCCCGGGTGGTCGCGGTGGCGTCGCCCTCGCGCACCCGGGCCAGCCCGTCCAGACCGAGGGCCCCGATGTTGGCGCGGGCCACGGCCGCCGTCAGCGGGTCGGCGTCCACCCCCTCCACGGCCACGCCCCGCTCGGCCAGTGCCAAGAGGTCCGCGCCGATCCCACAGCACAGATCGCCCGCACAGGCGCCGTCCGCCAGCTGGGAGGCGAACCCGGCCATCCGCTCCGCGCGGTGGCCGGCGACCGTCCGCCGGGTGGCCTGTTCCAGGCCCTGCGGGGTGAAGAACATCCGCCGGGCGAGGTCACCGAACTTGGACCGGCCGCGCTCGCGCAGCGACACCTGGGTCATGAGCGCGTTTACCAGCTCGGATACGGGTAGACCAGGGGCGAGGGCCGCCACTCGCGGGTCTTGGCGCAGCCGGGAGGCCGCCGTGAGCGGGTCGCGTGCGGCGGCCTCCGGGTCGACATCCGCCAGCACCTCCCGGCCCGTGTCGGTGAGCAGTGCCTCGAACGCGGACACGCGCATGGGTTTCCCCTCAAGCGTCGAAGACGGATCTGCGGGCGGACGCTCTCCGGTGCTCCTGGACGCCTCGGGTCGCACACGGCTCGTGCGGTTTCCGGCATGTGGGGATCAGGTGACCGGGGATCACGTTCTCATTTCCATTCTGGCACTCTCAGGGGTAGAGTGCTAATCGCGACGAGGCCGGTCTGGCACCCGCGACGACAGGCCGCCGTGGTCGCCCCTTTTACGTAGCCGGTCCGTGTGCCCGCGCGGACCGAAGATCAGGACACCGAAACCTTGAAGGGGGAGGTCACACAGTGTCGACCGCCACCAAGACCGTGCTGAAGCCGCTGGAGGACCGCGTCGTGGTCCGGCCGCTGGACGCCGAGCAGACCACCGCTTCCGGTCTGGTCATTCCGGACACCGCCAAGGAGAAGCCCCAGGAGGGCGAGGTCCTGGCCGTGGGCCCCGGCCGCTGGGACGACGAGGGTGAGAACCGTATCCCGCTGGACGTGAAGGTCGGCGACGTCGTCCTCTACAGCAAGTACGGCGGCACCGAGGTCAAGTACGACGGCGAGGAGTACCTGGTGCTCTCCGCCCGCGACCTTCTCGCGGTCGTCGAGAAGTAGCACTCGACGGGACCCGGACGACCGGGTCCGAAGCCGTTCGCATCCCGCACCGGTCGGCATAGCGCCGGGCGGGCGGGATGCCCGCTTTTGGCCACCCTGAGGAGGAAGCACTCATATGCCGAAGATCCTGGAATTCGAGGACGAGGCCCGCCGCGCTCTCGAGCGGGGCGTCGACCGCCTCGCCGACGCCGTCAAGGTGACGCTCGGCCCGCGCGGCCGCAACGTCGTCATCGACAAGAAGTTCGGCGCCCCGACCATCACGAACGACGGTGTGACCGTCGCCCGTGAGATCGAGCTGGACGAGCCCTACGAGAACCTGGGCGCCCAGCTGGTCAAGGAGGTCGCCACCAAGACCAACGACGCCGCCGGTGACGGCACCACCACCGCGACCGTCCTCGCCCAGGCCCTCGTGCGCGAGGGGCTGCGCAGCGTGGCCGCCGGCGCCTCGCCGATCGCGCTGAAGAGGGGGATCGACGCCGCCGCCGCCAAGGTGTCGGAGATCCTGCTGGAGCGCGCCCGCCCGGTCGAGGAGCGCGAGGACATCGCCTACGTCGCCACCAACTCCGCCCAGGACGAGCAGATCGGCGACATGATCGCCGAGGCGTTCGACAAGGTCGGCAAGGACGGCGTCATCACGGTGGAGGAGGCCCCGACCTTCGGTCTGGACCTGGACTTCACCGAGGGCATGCAGTTCGACAAGGGCTACATCTCGCCCTACTTCGTCACCGACGGCGACCGCCAG
>CALGOD010001060.1 GCA_937957845.1 uncultured Nocardiopsis sp. | reverse complement strand
CCCCATCGGGCTGGCGCACGGACGCGCGCTGATCAGCGACAGCGAGGAGACCGCGTTCCTGCTGGCCGACATCCGCCGGACCGACGAGATCCTGGCGGCCTCCGAGACCCGCAGGCTCATCGACGTCGACCTGCCCGTGTGCGTGATGCTGGTCTCGCTCCTGCACTGCCTGCCCGACACCGACGACCCCTTCGGCATGGTGCGCTCGCTCATGGACCGCCTCGCCCCGGGTTCGTGCGTGGTCTTCTCCCACATCGTCTCCGATGACCGGCGTGCCGGTGCCTGGATGACCGACAAGATCCTGTCCTTCGGTACATCGTGGGGGCGGGTGCGCAGCCCTCAAGAGGCCTTCGCGGTGTTCGACGGCCTGGAACCGGCCAGCGCCTGGCCCGACGGACGCGACGAGGATCCCCGCGTCGTGGACTGCTCCACTTGGCGCCTGCCGGGCGTGGACCCCCTCTTCCGTCCCGCCGACCCCGCGGTGAAGTTGTGGGAGCTGGCCGGAGTCGCGTTCAAGCGCTGACTCGGCGGGCCCGTGCGGCCCGCCCCGGTGGTGCGAAGGCAGCCGTCGCGACGACGGGGTGCGCCGGCCCGAGAACCCGACCGACCCACCCCGCGCACGCTCACTCCTCTTCGGCGAAGACCTTCTGGGCGATACCGAAGGCCTTGTTCGCCGCGAGCACTCCGCGGTAGACCGCGCCACGCGGGAACACCTCACCGATCTCGCCGGGGCTCGGACCGTCGCGCGGCGCGGCGCGCACGGGCGTCACCGGTTCCCGCAGCCCCTGGGCGGGCAGGACAACCGGCACCCCGCGGGTGCGCCGGTCCAGGCCCGGCCGGGTCCAGATCTCACCCCGGGCGTAACGGGTGGCGAGGTCCTGGAAGGGTTCGGTGAACGCGGCCGTGTCCGCCTCGACCCGCGCTCCACGTGCTCCTCGCCCAAGACGGCACGGCGTACCCGCCTCTCCTAGATGAGTAATTCCAAGGGGTCAGTGATCGTAGGCGGTCAGCGAGCGTAGGA
>CALGOD010001059.1 GCA_937957845.1 uncultured Nocardiopsis sp. | reverse complement strand
GGGTCCTCCAGAACTCCGCCCACGGCGTCGGCCTGCTCCCGGAATCCTTCGGTGCCTCCGGCCGCACCACCGAGAATCTCCTCGCCGAACCCCTGGGCGCTCTCCGCGGCCCCGCCCACGACCTCCTCGCCGAAGGCCTGCGCGGCGTCGGCGGCGCCCGCGACGGTCTCCTCGGCCACTCCGCCGAACAGACCCCTGAACCAGTCGATCACGTCGTCGAACATCCCTCGCCCCTCTTGTGGTCACCTCTGTTTACTCTCGCGAGATAAACCCTGAGTAAGGGGTGGATGCGCAGGGTGATCATGGTGGGCCGAAACAGGCTTCCCGTGCCGCGTCCCGGCACACGAGTGGGGGCCCGGCGCGCGCCGGGCCCCCACCGTCATCGAAGCGACCGTCTACGTCACGGCACGTACCTCGGGTTGCTCGGCTGACTCTCGTGGTGCAGGCGATCCAAGGCGGTCACGTAGTAGGTGCGGGCGCCGCCCCCGTCGGGTGCGACGAAGACCGTCTCACCACCCTCGGCCGCGCGCACGGTCCCGACCATGGCGCGCGGGTCCTCGATGTCGCACATGACCCTGCTCCGGTCCGGGGTCCCGTCGAAGGCGTAGACCGCGTAGTAGGCGGTCTCCTGCCCACGGCCCTGGCGGATCGTCAGTCGGACGCCGTCGTCACCCCGTTCGGCGGCGCCCACCTTGGGCGGCATGGGCGCGCCGCCGCCGAGGTCCTCCTTGATCGGGATCAGCGCGGGTCGGGAGTAGTGCTGTGCGACCACGGCGTCCATGGCCGTGCGTGCGTTGGTACGCAGCGACGCGGCGCTGAAGTAGACGTCGCCGTGCACCCCCGGATGGTTGCGGTTGAACTCCAGGTGCCGGGCCAGCTCCTGTGGGTCGGACCAGGCGCCGGCGTTGCCGACCTTGTAGGCGGCCTGGCCGATGTACAGGTGCACTCCGGTGCCCTCGGTGACCTGCTCCCACCACGGGACCAGGACCGCGTAGTCGGCCACCGGAAGCCCGATCTCCCA
>CALGOD010001058.1 GCA_937957845.1 uncultured Nocardiopsis sp. | reverse complement strand
GCCCTCCGCGCCGCCTCCTGACCGACTGGCGCGCCAAGTTCGCCCTCCTCGCCCTGATCTGGGGCATGAGCTTCATGTTCGTCAAGATCGGAGCCCAGGCGCTCTCCCCCATGCAGCTCACCCTCGGTCGCATGGCCACCGGCGCCCTTCCGTTACTGGTGGTCCTGCTGTCACGGGGCGGCCGCCTGCCGACCTCACCGCGCCTGTGGGGACACATGTTCGTGGCGGCCCTGCTGCTCAACACCATTCCCTTCACCCTGTTCGGATACGCCGCGCAGTTGATCCCCTCCGCCCTCATGGGGATCGTGAACGCCTCGACGCCCCTGTTCGGTGCGGTGTTCTCGATGATGCTGCTCTCCGACGAGCGCCCCGACCGCGACCGGGTCCTGGGCCTGGTCATCGGTTTCCTGGGCGTGCTCACCGTGTTCGGGGTGTGGAACTCCCTCAAGACGGTGACGGTCGGCGACGGCGACGCCGTGCTCGGCATGTTCTTCGTCGTGGGCGCCACCATGTGCTACGGGATCGGCACCCCTTACCTACGCCGGTTCGTGGCGGGCAGTCCGCACGGCGCGTTGGAGCTGAGCACGCTACAGCTGCTGCTGGGCTCCGCCCCGCTGGTACCGGCGGTCCTTCTGTTCACGAAGGCGCCCACGGAGGTCACGTGGCAGGTGGTGTCGGCGGTGGGGCTTCTGGGCGTCCTCGGCACCGGCCTGGCCTACATCCTGCAGTACGCGGTCGTGCGCGAGGCCGGGGCGACCGTGGCGACCACGGTCACCTATGTGGCTCCGGTGGTGGCGATCGCCGCCGGGATCGCGCTGATCGGCGAGACACTGACCTGGAACCAGCCGGTGGGAGCGGTGGTCATCATCCTGGGCGCCGCCCTGTGCCAGGGCGTGGTCCGCCTCCCGCGACCGACACGGCCCGGTCCGGGGAGATGAACAGCGCGACGGCGCTCCGGAGGAAGGGGCGCCGCACCGTCCCGCGGGGCGGTACGGTCCCCCGGAACCGGCCCGCATCGCGACCGACCGCTCAGTCCCGCCGCAGGATCTCGATCGCGGCGGCCAGATCGTCGGGATAGGGGCTGGAGAACTCCACCGGGCGGCGTTCGGTGGGGTGCTCGAAACCCAGCCGCACCGCGTGCAGCCATTGGCGGCGCACTCCCAGTCGCTCGGCCAGCGTCGGGTCGGCGCCGTAGAGCATGTCGCCCACACACGGGTGCCGCAGGGCGGACATGTGCACCCGGATCTGGTGGGTGCGTCCCGTCTCCAGGTCGATCTCCAGCAGGCTGGCGGAGCGGAAGGCCTCCTGCGTGTCGTAGTGCGTCACCGACGGACGTCCGCCCGCGACCACGGCCCAGCGGCCGTCACCGGACGGATGCCGGTCGATCGGCGCGTCCACGGTGCCCCGGAACGGATCCGGATGCCCCTGCACGAGTGTGTGGTACCGCTTGTCCACGGTGCGTTCCTTGAACGCGCGCTTGAGCACGCTGTAGGCGGTCTCGCTCTTGGCGACCACCATCAGACCGGTGGTGTTGGCGTCCAGTCGGTGCACGATGCCCTGGCGCTCGGCCGCCCCACTGGTGGCCACCTGCACCCCCGAGGCCAAGAGGCCCTCCAGCACGCTGGGGCCGGTCCAGCCGACCGTGGGATGGGCGACCACGCCGACGGGCTTGTCCACCACGATGATGTCGGCGTCCTCGTGCACGATGCGCATCCCCGGGACGGGCTCGGGACGAGGAGTCGGAGCGGTGGGCGGTGGTGGGAGGGTGATGTCCAGCCATGCCCCCGCTCGGACGCGGTCGGACTTGCCCGCCTCGGAACCGTCGACCAGCACGCTGCCGTCCACGATCAGTTCGGCGGCGCGGGTGCGGGACAGGCCGAACATACGGGCGATGGCGGAGTCGAGTCGGTCGCCCTCCAGTCCGTCGGGCACGGGAAGACCACGGGTGTCGCTCATCGCTTCCTCCCTTCGGTCTCGTCGTCCTCTCCGGGGTCCCCGGCACCGCCCTTGCGCTCGTCCACGGCGATGGTGCCGTCCAGGTTGATCCCCTTGAAGGTCAACGCCACCACCAGGAACGCGCCCACCACCACGCACGAGTCGGCGACGTTGAACACCGGCCAGTTCGGCAGCCGGATGAAGTCGACGACGGCGCCCTGGAAGGGGGCGGGATCACGGAAGAAGCGGTCCACCAGGTTTCCGGCGGCCCCGCCCATCATCAGTCCCAGCGTCAACGCCCACCACAGACTGCGCACCCGCAGTCCCATGTAGCCGATGGCGATGACCACGAGACTGGCGATGCAGGTGAACACCCATGTGAAGTTCGTGCCCATGGAGAAGGCGGCGCCGGTGTTGAACACCAACGTGAACTGCAGGAATTCGCCGAGGACGTCGACGCTCTCCCCCACGGCGAAGTTCGCCAGGGCCAACTCCTTGGTCAGGAGGTCGACGCCGATCGCCGCGAGCGCGACGAGCAGCAGGAGAGGATACCTGCGCGGTCGGACGCCGGCGTGGTCGGTCGTGGTCATGTTCTGGTCCCCGGAGGGCTCTACCTCAGTCAGCGACGCTCCTCGCGCTGTTTGCAGGTGACACACAGGGTGGCGCGCGGAAAAGCCTGGAGACGGGCCTTTCCGACAGCCTGTCCGCACGACCGACAGACCCCGTAGGTTCCCGCGTTCATCCGTTCGATCGCCTCCTCGCTCTGGGCGAGCAGGTCACGAGTATTGTAGGCCAGAGCCAGCTCGTGTTCGCGCTGGAACGCCTTGGCCCCGGTGTCGGCGGAATCGTCCCCCGCCCCCTCCACCGGGTCCTCCAGCAGTTCGGCGAACCCGGCCTCGACCGCGCGGACCTCCCGTCTCGCGGCGGCGGCGTCGTCCGCCAGCCGCGCCGGGTGCCCGGCGGTCTCAACGCGCGTTCAGGGCGCCTCCTGCGTTCAGTCCAGCCGTCTGGCCGTG
>CALGOD010001057.1 GCA_937957845.1 uncultured Nocardiopsis sp. | reverse complement strand
CCTCCATCACCATCAGCGCGGCCTCGACCTGGGGCATGAACCCAGGCGGTACCGCCTCGGACCCGCGGGCGACCAGGGAGGCCAGTCGGACACGTTCGGTCTCGGCCATGCGCCGAAGGGATCGCGGTGAGACACCGTCCCCGCGCGCTCGGCGCACCGCACCGATCAGCACGGGAACCTTCGGCACGAGCCAGGCCAAGGCCACACCGACCAGCGGTCCGAAGAGCAGCGCGCTCGGCAGGAACTCCTCCCAGAAACGTTCGGCACGGGGTTTCCAGCCGGCGGTGGAGGCGATCGGTGGGCTGGGGTCGTCGGCGTTCTGGTCGCGGGGGGCGGACTCGACGATGTCCATCAACGTCTTCAACGCCTCCGCCGGGGTGTCCGCCGGTGTCTCCTCGTACAAGGCGCCGGACAGGTGGTATTCGCGGATTCCCAGGCCGAAGGCCAGCGCTTCCACCCGGACGGTGCCGTCGTGTCGGGCGGTGAACACGGCGTAGACCCCGTCCTCCCCCGCCACGTGGTGCATGGCGTGCAGGAACAGGCGGGCATTACCACCACTCTCGTCGCTGGAGACCATGGGGATCATCGCCGCGCGGAGGGGTACCGAGGACTCCTCCGCCTGCTCCGCGGCCGAGGCCAGACCCTCCCGGGACAGGGAGCTGAGGGGGTCCACGTACACGCTTCCCTCCCCCATCCCCTCCAGGGCGCGCTCGACCCGGACGGTGGAGACGACGTGGGGAGGCTCCGCCTTGTGCTCGTCGACCCGACTGGGGAGCTCCTTGCTCGTCAGCGGCGTACTGTCCAGGTACGCCAGCGCGCCGAGCACTCCGGCGGCGGGCAGTGCCAGTCCGACCACCATGACGAGGGCTCCCCCCGCGAGGATCCCCGGGCCCCGGCGCGTGAATCGCACGGCACCGGCGAAGGACAGGACGAGCAGAGCGCCGCCCACGCCGCCGACGAGGGCACCGAGCCTTCCCGGGCCGGTGTAGCCGGTGGGATCGAAGCCGTCCAGGAACCTCCCCCACCCGAGGGACCACGGGCCCGTCCCGTAACGGGAGCGGTGGTCCTCGCGCAGGAGGCGGGCACGGGTGTCCACGTCCGGGTCGGCCAAGGCACCGGCGAGCACCGTGGCGACCTCGTCGACGGGGCTGTCGTAGGCGAGTTCGGGACTGTAGGTGACCACGTCGACGGCCGCCTCCGCAGGCAGGTCCACGCCTTCGGCCCGGACCTGGGGGGCGTACCCGGGCTGAAGGAGCACGTAGAGGCCGTCGTCGCCCCTGCGGTCGACCAGGGCGGGCAGGATGTCCCCGCCCCACTCACCCCCGCCAACGGGGCGGGGGATCGCCACCACGTGGTAGGGAACGCCCAGGTCCCCGAAGGAGTCGTGGAGGGTGGTCTCCAAGTCCTCCAGCACGTACTCGCCCGCCAGTGCGTCGTCGACGACCACCGCGGCGCCCTCGGGTTCCTCCGCGAGCAGGGCGGCGTAGTGCTCGGCGGGGGTCACACGCTCCTCAAGGGCCACCGGGGCCGGCTGCGCCGAAACCGGGACGGCGCAGAGCAGGAGGAGGAACGCCGTCGAGAGCAGGAGGACGGCCGCGAAGGGAAGCCGGAGGAGGGGGCTGATGGGGCCGGGCATACGGTGAGGATAGCGGGGATTTACCACAAATGCGCACGTAGGACCCCCTTGAGGACTCTTCATGACAATCCGGGGCCCTGGCGGAGGAAACGACACACCGTACTTCCGCGCGGGTCGGCGACCGCTACCCTCCTCGTCCGCGCGGTAATCCGATTCCCCTTCCCCCCGCCGCCGGTGAATTTGGGAGTTCGCGCAGGTCAAAGGTGTTCTTTCTTGGTCACTGTCGGTGCACTCTAGACATCGGGGACAAAGCCGGGAGCGGTCCTCCTCAGGCGTGAACCGCGTCGAGGGAGAACCGCACCCGCACAACCACTCCCCGAAGCAAGCCACGAAGGGAATCCACTGCTATGCAGAAGAAGACCCTGCGCCGAGTCGCTTTCACCGCCATCGTCGCGCCCGCCTTGGCGCTGGGCGCCTCGACCATGGCCTCCGCTGACGCCTACTACGAGTCCGAGACCAACAAGGCCGGCCCCAACGGGGCGTACAGCCACCTGCTGAAGGCCAAGTCCGGGGACGGCGAGACCTGGTTCCACGAGTCCCACTCGAAGGCCAACGAGGACGGTGCCCACTCCTCCTCCACCACCAGCGGCTCCGACTGACCCACGCAGGTCTGAGAACGGGGCCCTCGGTGTCGCCCAGCGGCACCGAGGGCCCCTTCACTCGCTCCCCCCTCTTCACCCGGAGGCGGAAAGGCTATTGGGGTGGAGTTATAGGGCATTTGCCCATGATCGCGGAATAAGGCCTTTCTTGCGGGCATCTGTGCGCGCTCTCCCGAGCCGCCACGCACGCGACAGACCGTGGTACCGCGCGGGTTCGCCCTCGTCCCCCCGTCAGGGCGTCCGGTCAGGGGGCGTCCTCCACGCCCCACCCCCCGCTTTTGCGGTTTGCGCATACGCCCCGTGTTCCGTCTTGGGCGGACGCAGTGTGGAGAACGAGGGCAACACAAGACGGTCCCGCGCGCCGCTTCTTCCGGAAGGGTGCCGAAGGAGGACCGCCCCGCAGGGCCGCTCTCCGAACAGAAACCACGAAAGGAACCCGCAGCCATGCAGAAGAAGACTCTGCGTCGCATCGCGTTCACCGTCATCGCCGCGCCCGCTCTGGCGGTCGCGACCCCGGCCCTGGCCTCGGCGGACGCCTACTACTCATCCCACTCCTCAGGGGCCGGCCACCATGGGGCCTACAGCCACACGGTCAAGGCCTACGCCGGAGACGGCCACGCCTGGTACTACGAGTCCTCGTCCCACGCAGGATCCCACGGAGCCTACTCCTACAGCGTCGTCAGCGGCAGCCACCGCTGAGTCCGGACACGGAGAAGAACGGGTTCCGGGTGCCCGGAGGGCACCCGGAACCCGTGTGCGGGCCCGTTCCAGGAACGGTCCTGCCCCCGTACCCGAACGGGACGGGGGCCGGACCGGCGGCCCA
>CALGOD010001056.1 GCA_937957845.1 uncultured Nocardiopsis sp. | reverse complement strand
TTCAACCCGGACAGGGTGATCGTGGGTGGGGAGCTGGCCGAGGCCGGTGAGCTGTTGTTGGACCCGATGATCAGGGCCATGGAACTGGGCTCCCTGGAAAGCGCCCTGGAGCGGCTCGAAGTGGTACCGAGCGAGCTGGGTCGGGACGCGGCCCTGTACGGCGCGCTGCGTATGGCGGCTCAGCACGTGAACTGAGGCCCCGCCCGACACCGGGACCCGGAAGGCGACGGGTACGCCGGTGACGTGGAGTGTTCCTTCCCTCCCTCTCCGTCCTCGACTCGGGCTCCGCCGGGTCTCGGGACGAGTGCGCGACCGTCCCGTATCTCCTGGTGAGTAAGTTGAAGGAAGGGTGAACACCGAGGTCAGCGCTGGCGTAAAACCACGGTTAGGTAAAAATCGAGAAGCCTTCACGAGAGCTCACGTGGCGCGAAGTCCGCTCTGGCCTGTGTTTTCGGTGCCTTCAAGCTTTGAACTCAAGGCTCGTGATGTTTCGGTTATGCGTTCAGGAGTTGACGCCAAGGTGGCGACGGGTTTGACTTCACTCCACCACTCGCGAGTTCCACCGTCAGCATCCCCCGTCATGAGAGGTACCCGCGTTGAACACACGACGTTTCACATCGCGTCGCACGGCCGCAGGCGGTTTCGCCGCGGTCGGAGCCGCTCTGGCCCTGCTCGTCTCCGGTTGTGGTTCGCTCACCACCTCCGGTGAGGACGCCGAACGCGAGACGCACAGCGTCGAGGAGGGCTTCCACGTCGGACTCCTCCTGCCCGACCTCCACACAGCTCGTTACGAGGCCTTCGACAGGCCCTTCTTCGAAGAGGAGCTCACCGAGCTCTGCCCCGACTGCAAGCTGTCCTACGCCAACGCCGACGGAAGCGTGGACGAACAGCAGACCCAGGCCCAGGCCATGCTGACCGACGGTGTGGACGTGCTCGTTCTGGACGCCGTCGACGCCGCGGCCTCCGCCGGAACGGTCAACGAGGCCCGCTCCCAGGGTGTGCCGGTACTCGCCTACGACCGCCTCGCCGAGGGCGGCGTGGACATGTACGTCTCCTTCGACAACCACCGCGTGGGCCAGGTCCAGGCCGAGTCCCTGATCGCGGCGATGGAGGAGGCGGGCACCGCGGGTGACGGCCAGATCGTCATGATGAACGGCTCGCCCACCGACCCCAACGCCGCCAGCTTCAAGGGCGGCGCCCACGAGATCTTCGAGAACCAGGTCGACATCGGCCAGGAGTTCGACACCCCCGACTGGTCCCCTGAGGAGGCCAACGCCCAGATGGAGGGCGCCATCACCGCCCTCGGTGTGGACGAGATCGTCGGCGTCTACGCCGCCAACGACGGTGTGGCCTCCGGTGTCATCTCGGCCCTGCGCAGCGCGGGCGTGAGCGTCGACGAGCTGCCGCCGGTGACCGGACAGGACGCCGAACTCGCCGGCATCCAGCGCATCATCGCCGGTGAGCAGTACATGACCGTTTACAAGGCCATCCGCCCCGAGGCCCAGATCGCCGCGGCCATGGCCGTGGCCCTGGCCACCGGTGAGGACCCCGAGCTGGGCGAGTACCAGATCAGCGAGGTCGAGGACGGTAGTGGCGAGACCGTTCAGGCGGTCCTGCTCGAGCCGATCGCGGTGACCGCGGAGAACGTCGGCGACACGGTCGTCTCGGACGGGATCTACAGCATCGAGGAGATCTGCACGGACGACTACGCCGACACCGAGTTCTGCAAGGAAGCCCTCTAGGAGCCGGTGAGACGGACCCGCCCGGGGCGGCCACCCGCTGTCCGACCGCCCCGGGCGGGTACGAGGAAAGAGAAGCCAAAGCATGAGCACACCAGTCCTGGAAATGTCCGGGATCTCCAAGACCTTCGGTGCCGTCCGCGCCCTGAGTGACGTCGACTTCCATGTGAACGAGGGCGAGGTCGTCGCCCTGCTCGGCGACAACGGCGCCGGCAAGTCCACCCTGGTCAAGGTCATCTCCGGAGCCCATCCCGCGGACAGCGGCGGAACCATCACCTGGGACGGAAAGCCGGTCAACATCTCGGCGCCCGCCGACGCCCAGCGCCTGGGGATCGCCACCATCTACCAGGATCTCGCCCTGTGCGACAACCTGGACATCGTCGGCAACCTCTTCCTGGGCAACGAGAAACTGCACTTTCCCGGCACCCTCGACGAGGTCGAGATGGAGAGCCGGGCGGTGGAACTGCTGGACTCCCTGTCCGTACGCATCCCCAGCCTCCGTGTTCCGGTCGCCTCCCTCTCCGGCGGCCAGCGCCAGATCATCGCCATCGCCCGCTCGCTCCTGGGCCAGCCGCGTGTGGTGATGCTCGACGAGCCCACCGCGGCCCTGGGCGTGGCCCAGACCGCGCAGGTTCTCGACCTCATCGAGCGCTTGCGCGACCAGGGGCTGGGTGTGCTGCTGATCAGCCACAACATGGCCGACGTGCGGGCCGTGGCCGATCGCGCCGTGGTGCTGCGGCTGGGCCGCAACGCCGGTAACTTCCCCATCGCGGATACCAGCTACGAGGAGATCGTGGCCGCCATCACCGGTGCCGCCGACAACCCGGTCAGTCGCCGATCCGAGCGCGCCGGCACCTCGGCCCTGTCCACGGAGGACAAGTGATGACCCAGCAGACCCCCGTCTCCAAGCCGCCCGCACAGAGCGGGGCCCACCCCGCCGGCCCCAGACGCGATCCCCGGTTGCTGGCCACGGCCGCCTCCCCCAGAGGCTGGCTGGAGGCGCTCAAGCGCAACGTGCGCAGTGGTGAACTGGGGCCGCTCCCGGTGATCCTCGGCCTGGTCCTGATCGCCGTCGTCTTCCAGGTCGCCAACGACCGCTTCCTGTCGCCGCAGAACCTGTCCAACCTGACCGTGCAGATCGCCGCCATCGGTCTGATGACCACCGGCGTGATCATGGTCCTGCTGTTGGGCGAGATCGACCTGTCCATCGGTTCGGTGGCCGGACTCTCCGCGGCGGTCCTGGCCGTCCTGGCGGTCAAACAAGGGGTCTCCGAGTGGGCGGCCATCGGCCTGGCCCTGGGCATCGGTCTCCTCGTGGG
>CALGOD010001055.1 GCA_937957845.1 uncultured Nocardiopsis sp. | reverse complement strand
GGCCTTCCGTCGGCCCGTCTTTTTGGGATCATCGACTCCAACCGAGCCGAACCCCCTCCGGAAGCGGTGCCATGCCCACTCCCTTACGCGACGGCGACCCCTCGAAGATCGGTGCCTATCGGCTGCACGCGCGTCTGGGCGGCGGTGGAATGGGACAGGTGTTCCTGGGCCGCTCCCCGGGCGGCCACACGGTCGCGATCAAGATCGTACGCCCCGAGTTGGCCGACGATTCGGCCTTCCGCCACCGTTTCGCCTCCGAGGTCGACGCCGCGCGCAGGGTCGGCGGGTTCTACACCGCCCCCGTGGTGGACGCCGACCCTGAGGGGAACCCGCCCTGGCTGGCCACCGCCTATATCCCCGGCCCCTCCCTGCACACCGCGGTGGCCGACCACGGGCCGCTGCCGCCAGGGTCGGTGGCCGTGCTCGGGGCCGGGCTGGCCGAAGGGTTGAGGGCGGTGCACGCCTGTCAGGTGGTGCATCGCGACCTCAAACCCGCCAACGTCCTGCTGGCCGCCGACGGTCCCCGGCTGATCGACTTCGGCATCGCCCGTGCCCTGGACGCCACCAGCCACACCCAGACCGCCACCGTGCTGGGCACCGCCGCGTTCATGTCCCCCGAGCAGGCCATGGGTGAGCAGGTCGGCCCGGCCTCGGACGTGTTCTCCCTGGGGTGCGTGCTCGCCTTCGCCGCCACCGGCCGCAGTCCCTTCGGCCAGGGCGCCGTCCACGCGGTGGTCTACCGGGTCGTGCACGCCGACCCCGATCTGACCGGACTGCCCGGGCCTCTGGCCGGCGTGGTCACGGCCTGCCTGGCCAAGACCCCCCAAGCCCGGCCCGACCTGGATCAGGTGCTGACGGAGCTGAGTGCCCTGGCGCGGTCCGGACCGGCCCGTCCCGAGGGACGGTGGTTACCCGAAGCGGTCACCGAGGTCATCACCCGGCGCACGAGCACGGCCGCGACCCTGGTCGAGACCACGCCGGAAAGCGCCTTGGCACCGGTCGGGGCCGAGAAGGGACCGGACCGCTCCGCCGGGAGTGGTGTGACGTCGGGGGAGGCCGATCTGTTGATCGGCAACATCGGCCCCCAACCGATCCAGGTCCTGGTCGACGGTACCGCCATGGGCGAGGTCGCTCCGGGGCACAAGAAGAGCTTCGACCTGGCCCCGGGGTCCCACGCCGTCCAGGCATGGGCCGCCGGGCGCGAAAGCACGGTGTGGTACGTCGTGCTGGACGCGGGTGTCACCACGAAGATGGCCTTCGACATCCCCAGTCCCAGCGACCCGGTGCCCGAACCGGTCCAGGAGGCGACCTTCGCCCAGTCCCAAGAAGAGAAGTCATTCAGAGAGATCGCCGCTCCGATAGTGGCCGTGGCAATGTTCTTCGGGATGCTCTGGGTGGTGGGCGGAATGGTGGCCCTTGAAGAGAAAGGCGTCCTCCCCACGGGAGTGGAGCCGGCAGCTCTGGGCCTCCTCGTCGGGATCCCCTTCACCGCGGCACTCATCTTCCTCATGATACGGCTGACCCCCTCGAAGCCTCTCACCCTTGACTTCGACGGGTTCGTGTTCCCCCTCCTCGTTGGCGAAAGGAGGAGACTCGATTGGGACGACGTCGAGCAGATCAGCGTGATCGGCGACGGGCCTGGCGCCAAGATCGTCCTGTGGCATCGCAAGGGACACGGCCCTTTTTGGACGAGGAAGAAATTTCAGGGCGGAACCGTCGCGTGCACGGCCAGAAGAGTCGGAGTGAGGAGTCCCCGCGATCTCCAACGCCTGCGGGCCGCGCTGCGCTGGTTCGCCGGTGACGCCTACGTCGAACAGTCGCCCTGACCCGGCCTCTGGACACAAGGGTCCTCACCGATATCCCATCGCGCCGACCACCATCGCCCTCGCCATGCTCGACGCCCTCCACGCGAGGCACGGGAAAACCTGTTGGGACGGAACACCGATCCCGCCATGATGGGGGCATGGGCGCATATGGCGAGGCTCCGGACCGGCTCGGCCGGACCCGGCTCCCCGACGGACGACTGCTCGGATGGTCGGAGTGGGGGCCACAGAACGGCCTACCGGTCCTGCTGTGTCCGGGCGCCGCGACGAGCAGACGTCTCGGCTTCGGCGAGGACCTCGTCGAACCGCTCGGGGTGCGTCTGGTCTCCGTGGACCGTCCCGGCCTCGGTGTCTCCACTCCCGCACCCGGGCGGACGTTCTCCGACTTCGTCGACGACATCCGCCGGTTCGCCGCGCTCCGCGGGCTGGGGCGCCCGCTCATGGTCGGGAACTCACAGGGAGCGCCCTTCGCGCTCGCGTGCGCGGAGGCGGGCGTCGTCTCGGCACTCGCGGTCGTGTCCGGCTCGGACGAGGTCGGTGCCCCCGAGTTCGCCACCGCCCTGCCCGCGGGTCCACGCGGTCTCGTAGCCAGGGTCGCCTCCGATCCCGTCGGTGCCGAGGAGTTCCTCGCGGGGTTCGGCCCGGACGCGATGTGGGACATGGTGATGGGCACGAGCCCGGAGTGCGACCTGGCCGTGTACCGGGACTCCGACTTCGCGGACGCCTACCGTCGAGCACTGGCCGAGGGCTTCGCCCAAGGCGGCGCGGGCTATGCCCGGGACACGGTCCTGGCGATGGGGCGGTGGCCGTTCCCCCTGACGGAGATCACCGTCCCGGTCGACATCTGGTACGGCGGGCGGGATACCGGCCACTCACCCGACAACGGCGCGTTCCTCGCCGCCCGCATCCCCACCGCCCGCCGCCGGGTCGTCCCGGAGGCCGGTGGCGCACTGCTGTGGACGCACTCCGGTCAGATCCTCACTTCACTGCTCGGGAGGGCGACCGACGGCCGCTAGGAATCCGATGCCGCAGGGCCCCCTTCCGGCCGCCCTCACCCGGGCGGCGCTCTCCCGCGCTCCCTGTGCCGTGCGCGGGCCGGCGGGCCCACCCGTCGACGAAACGACATGTGGCGCCCGCACACGAAAAACCGCCCCCGGGGATCCCGGAGGCGGCTGGTGGCGGTGGAGGAGGGATTTGAACCCTCGAAGGGTTGCCCCTTACCCGCTTTCGAGG
>CALGOD010001054.1 GCA_937957845.1 uncultured Nocardiopsis sp. | reverse complement strand
TGGAGGCGATCTTCGCGCACACCCCGGGTCTCAAGGTCGCGGTGCCCTCCGACCCGGAGGAGGCCTACGGTCTCCTGCTGCAGTCGGTGCGCTCCGACGACCCCGTCGTCTACATGGAGCCCAAGTCCCGTTATTGGGACCGCCGGCCCGTACGGTTGCGCGAGCCCAGCAGCCCGATCGGCGCCAGCCGCATCGTGCGGCCCGGACGTCACGCCACACTCATCGCCTGGGGCGCCATGGTGCAGCGGTGTGTGCAGGTAGCCGAGTTGGCGGCCGAGGACGGCGTCGAGCTGGAGGTGTTGGACCTGCGCTGGCTCAAGCCCATCGACACCGCGGGCCTGGCCGAGTCGGTCTCGCGGACCAAGCGCGCCGTCGTCGTGCACGAGGCGCCGCTGACCGCCGGACTGGGGGCGGAGATCTCCGCCCTCGTCACGGAGAACTGCTTCGGCGATCTGGCCGCCCCGGTCCAGCGCGTCACCGGCTTCGACGTCCCCTATCCCGCGGGTCCCTTGGAGCCGCAGTACCTGCCGACCATCGACCGCGTCCTGCTCGCGGTGCAGCGGACCCTGGAGTACTAGGAAGACATGGCACAGGAGAACATCACCTTCACCCTTCCCGACCTGGGAGAGGGCCTGGTCGAGGCGACCGTCCTGGAATGGCAGGTCGCCGTGGGGGACGTGATCGAGCGCAACGCGCCGTTGGTGGAGGTGGAGACCACCAAGTCCGCGGTGGTCATCCCCTCGCCCCAGGCAGGCCGTGTCGCCGAACTGCACGCCGAGGAGGACCAGGTCGTACCCGTGGGCTCGCCCCTGGTGACCTTCACGGTGGAGACCTCCGACGACACGCCCCGAGCGGGCATCGTCGGCCGGGTCCCCACCGAGGAGGCCCGTCCCGCCCGTCGGGTGCGGCTCAAGCCTCCGACGGACTGACGGGAGCCGTCCACCGAAGGCCCGTTCGGAGGAAAAAACAAAAGCCGAAGTCCATTGTCGTTCGGCTTTGGGAGAAACCTCTGACCGGGCCTTGGTGATCACAAAGCATTCCACAGTGACAGGGATAGGGGTTTCATGTCCGTGAATCTTGCCGACGGTGTGACGATGCGCTATTTCGATGCTCCCGCGCAGACACCGGAGAACACGCTTCCCGTGCTATTGCTGCACGGTTTCGGAACCGACTTCGATATGAATTGGCGCGCCACCGGATGGACACAGGCCCTGGAGTCGGCCGGCCTGCGGGTGATCGGCCCGGACCTGCGTGGGCACGGCGCCAGTGACAAACCACGGGAAAGCGACGCGTACCTGCCCGAACACTTCGTCGCCGACCTCGTCGCCATGCTC
>CALGOD010001053.1 GCA_937957845.1 uncultured Nocardiopsis sp. | reverse complement strand
CGACGACGGCGACGACGCGGACGAGGACTTCGACGACGACCTCATGGAGGAGCCCGTGCGCCGTAAGCGCCGTGCAGCCGACCCCTACGACGACTACTACGACGGTCCGCCGGCCCGGCAGGCTCCGCCCGCCGAACTGCGTGGCGTCATCACGATCTACACCCTGGCCGAGGGGCAGGGCGCGGGCTTCGACCGCCTCGCCGACGCCGTCGTGGCCCAGGTCTGCGAGCACGAGCCCGACACCCTGCTGTTCGCCTGCCACACGGTGCCCAGCGCCCCACTGCAGCGCATCGTCTACGCGATCTACCGTGACGAGCCGGCGCAGGAGGAGCACGAGCAGCAGCCGCACGTCCTGGAGTTCGCCCGCCTCAGCACCCAGCACGTGGTCGCCACGAACGTGATCGAACTCTCCCTCTCGGGTGCGGCGGCCAGCGACGGCCTCGCCGCCATGCTGATGCCCCGCTGAGAACCGTTTCCGCTTTCCCGAAGGCCCTGCCGCCACCAGGGTTCGCGACGGTGAAATGTCTCGAACCGGTGTACTTGTCCAAGGGAAACGAACCGTGGGAAGTCCATCGGCGTCCCAACCAGGGTGAAGTACCCTTCCCTACAGGTTTTTCATGACCGGTGCCCGTCGGGCATCGATGGCGTGTGACCACGACCGGCGGGATGCCCCAGCCGCGAGCGCGCCGGAACGAAAGAAAGTGTGCTGGGATCCCCGATGCGTAAGTTCCTCGTCGTTTCCCTGATCCTCCTGGCGGCGCTCGCGGTGGCGGCTGACATCGGAGCCCGCAGCTTCGCGCAGAACATGCTCGCCGGCCGTGCCGCGGAGCAGTTCCAGATGAGCGAGGAGCCGGAGGTGACCTTCGAGGGCTGGGCCTTCCTGCCCCAGGCGATCAGCGGGACCTACTCCGAGATCGACATCACCGCGGCCTCCGCCACCATGGACGGCGTCACCGTCGAGCAGATCGACGTCACCGCGGGCGATGTCGAGGCCCCGCTCGCCGACCTGCTCGACCAGCCCAGTGTGGTGGCCGGGCGGTTGGACGGGTCGCTGACCGTCCCCTACACCTACTTCAACGCCTACCTGCCCGAGGGGATGACCGTCACCGTCGAGGGCGGCGAACCCCGCATCACCGGTGAGCTGGCCTTTCCGGAGTTCGGCCTCAGCACCTCGGTCAACGCGGGCGGGGAGTTCGCGGTGGAGGGCGACACCGTCACCCTCACCCCCGTCGACATCCAGGTCGGCGACGCTCCGGTCGACCTCAGCGGCATGGCCGCGAGCATGCTCACCTTCAGCGCCCAGGCGCCCCAACTGCCCTTCGGCCTGACCGTCACCGACATGGAGGCCACCTCCAGCGGACTGCGGGTCAGCGGCACCGCCGAGAACGTCGCGCTCATGGGTTCGGAGTCCGTCTGACGAGCGGGTCGGAGGCCGTCGCGCCGGGGCGACGGACCCCGGCGGCCGCGCGACACGACGAAAGTGGAACGAGTCGAGGGAGGGAGCCGACATGGACCGACGGGGACGAGGAACGCGACCCCGGGAGGAGACGCTCACCGCCGAGGACATCGGTGCCGAACTCGGGGCCCGGGCCACGCTCGTGCAGTTCTCCACGGCCTTCTGCCAGCCCTGTCGGGCCACGAGACGGATCCTGGACGAGGTCGCCGACATGGTCGGGGGCGTGGCCCATGTGGAGGTGGACGCCGAGGCCCGGCTCGACCTCGTCCGCCGTCTGGACATCCTTCGCACACCCACCGTGCTGGTCCTGGACGACTCGGGTCGGACGGTGTGCCGGGCCGCCGGACAGCCGCGTAAGGCGGACGTCATCGCCGCGCTCGGCGCGGCCATACCCTGAACCGGTCCTGGACGAACACCTCATCGGGGCGGATATCCCTCCTGTGACCAAACCCACCCGTGACAAAGGCGCGACGGGCCCTGTAGCTTCTAAGGTGTGACTTCCTTGACGAGCGCGTATCTGACGAAGCGACGGGCAGTGGACTTCTGCCGAGTCGCCACCGCGCTCTGTCTGTGTCCCTAGGCGGACGGGGCTCGGCCCCGCGCCTTCTCCGTGCGACTGGTATCCGCTCCGTGTACGCATGTGGGGACATCAAGCAATGCAGGTCGATCTTC
>CALGOD010001052.1 GCA_937957845.1 uncultured Nocardiopsis sp. | reverse complement strand
TGGCGCAGGACGGCGGTGGCCTCCTCCCAGACCTCGTCGCCACCGACGTACTTCTCCGGGTCCTTCGTGGACAGTTCCAGGTAGAAGTCCTCCAGGCCGTAGTCGCGCAGTAGGTCGAGCACGAAGGTCAGCAGCGAGTCGAGCTCACCGGCCATCTGCTCCTTGGTGCAGTAGATGTGCGCGTCGTCCTGGGTGAAGCCGCGGGCACGGGTCAGGCCGTGCACCACACCCGACTTCTCGTACCGGTACACGGTGCCGAACTCGAACATGCGCAGGGGAAGCTCACGGTAGGAGCGCCCGCGCGCGTCGAAGATCAGGTTGTGCATCGGGCAGTTCATCGGCTTGAGGTAGTAGTCCTGACCACCGTCCAGCTGCATCGGGGGGTACATGCCCTCCGCGTACCAGCTCAGGTGCTGGGACTTCTCGAACAGGGTGCTCTTGGTGGCGTGCGGGGTGTAGACGAACTCGTACCCGCTCTCCTCGTGGCGCTTGCGGGAGTAGTCCTCCATCACCCGGCGGATGACGCCGCCCTTGGGGTGGAAGACCGCCAGTCCGGAACCGATCTCGTCGGGGACGGAGAACAGGTCGAGTTCGGCGCCGAGCTTGCGGTGGTCGCGCTTCTCGGCCTCCTCCAGGAAGGTCAGGTAGGACTTGAGCGAGTCCTTGTCCTCCCACGCGGTGCCGTAGATCCGCTGCAACTGCGGGTTGGTCTCCTTGCCGCGCCAGTAGGCCGCGGCCACGCGCATGAGCTTGAAGGCCGGGACCACCTTGGTGCTGGGCAGGTGCGGCCCACGGCACAGGTCCTTCCAGCACAGCTCTCCGGTACGCGGGTGGATGTTGTCGTAGATGGTCAGCTCATCGGCGCCGACCTCCACCCCCGCGCCCTCGGCGGCCTCCCCGGCACCGCCCTTGAGACCGATCAGCTCCAGCTTGTAGGGCTCGGTGGCCAGTTCGGCGCGGGCCTCCTCGTCGGAGACGACCCGACGGTCGAAGCGCTGCCCCTGCTTGATGATCTGCTGCATCTTCTTCTCGATGTTCTTCAGATCGGCGGGGGTGAAGGGCTCGGCGACGTCGAAGTCGTAGTAGAAGCCGTTCTCGATGGGCGGGCCGATGCCCAGCTTGGCCTCGGGGAAGAGCTCCTGCACGGCCTGGGCCAGGACATGCGCGGTGGAGTGGCGCAGGATCGCCCGGCCCTCCTCGGAGTCGATGGTGATCGGCTCGACGGTGTCGCCCTCGCTCAGCTCCCAGAAGAGGTCGCGCGGCTCGCCGTTGACCAGGGCCGCGATGACGGTCTTGCCGTCCGCCTCCAGAGCCTGACCCGCCGTAGTGGTGGCCGCCACCGCGCGCTGGGTTCCGGCGAGGGTGATGTGCAGCTCAGGCGCGGCGGACACGGTGACTCCTAGAAAGACGTGGATCGCTGTCGAAGGCGCGACGACCGCCACGTACGGGCGGTCGGGCGTTCGCCTTCGATGCTATCGGCTCCCGGCCGGGCCCGCCCCGCTCAACCCCAGGTCGGCCGACCACGCCATCGGCACGGTTTCCTCATGGGAGCCGGGGATTCGGACTGGGGGCC
>CALGOD010001051.1 GCA_937957845.1 uncultured Nocardiopsis sp. | reverse complement strand
GGCCAGCGGGTAGCGGTCGTGCTTGGTGTCGAACACGTACTCGGGGTGGGGCAACGCGAGTCTCCCGGTTCAGTTGACGAGCCGTCGCGGCTGGACGCGGCGGGAGCCGTCAACGTATACGGTGATCCCCTTGCAGCCCAGCCTCCAGGCATCAGCGTAGATGGTGTGGACGTCTGCCGCACGCGCGTTGCCGGGAAGGTTGACGGTCTTCGAAACAGCCTCGTCCACGCATGCCTGTACCGCAGCGGCCATCTTCAGGTGTCCTTCGGGAGAGATCTCGGCCGCGGTGGCCAGCGTCGCCCGCACCGGTTCGGGCAGCGACGCGTCGGTCGGCAGTCGGCCGTGCTTGCCGACGTAGTCGAGAAGCTCACTGCGTCCAACAGTCCGCAGCACGGTCATCACCCCCGGGTGCACATCGCCAGGGCTGTCTCCGGAGAGGCGGAACAGCGGTTCGACTCCGGTGGAAGCACCGACCACGAAGGCGCTGCGTCCGGTCGGGGGCAGAGCAACGGTGGAGGAGTTCCGCAGTTGCCCGGTGGTGGCGATCTCGTCGGCCAGGGCAGCCCATTGCGCGGTGGTAACGCTGTCGACCTGCAACTGGGCGAACCTGTGAAGGAATCCGGGATCCGCGTAGCGGGAGCGGCCGCTCAACACTGCCTGACAGGCGCCCCGCTGCCGAGCGAGTTCGACGGAAGCGACTTTGGAGGTGTAGTTGACGAGTACGAGGACTTCCTGGGCGAGGCGGCGGCCTTCGGGGCTGTCGTAAGGCGCCCCTGCTGAGACCAGGAGGTCGGCCAGACCGCAGACCCCGACGCCTATCTTGCGTTTGATCCCCATGATCTGAGTCGAAAGCGGGGACGGGTAATGGGCCAGACTGGCCTGGATCGCATTGTCCAGTGCCCTGACCAGGATCCGCACCGTATCGGCCAGGGCATCCAGGTCAACCGGCTGCGAGGCGCTTCCGGTGTGGAAGCGGCCGAGATTGACGTACCCGAACTGGCAGGTCTCCCCCGGTACGAGCCCCACCTCGGCGCAGGGGGCCGTGGAGACGTATTGCCCGAGGTGCGGGGTGGGATTTCCGTCCTGAATCCGGTCCGTGAACAGCAGTCCGGGATCGGCGCAGGAGTGGGCGGCCTCGGCGGCGGCGACCAGCAGGTCCCGCTCACGGCCGGCGGTATGCAGCGCGGCGCGCATCTCCTCGTCCGTGACGCTCAGGGAGATGTTGAACTTCCATTCCTCTCCGCGGGCGTCAGCCCCCACCTTGCAGGTGATGAACTCCTCCGCACGAGGATGGGACAGCGAAAGGACAGCCATGTTACCCACCGGCCGGTCCTCGGCACCGGAGCGTGCACCGGAAACGGCGATCTCGTTGAGGTAGCGGAGCGTACTCACCGGATCAGTGGCCTCGTCGAGGTTGAATCCGGTTCCCATGCCTGCCTGGTGGTAGTCGTCAACGACAGTTCTGACCCGTGCCAGATTTCCGCGCAGGTCGACGGGCGGCACAGCGCACGCGGCGAGCGGCCTGTCGGTGTACCTTCCCGCGTTGGTCATGATCGGGGTGGAGAACACGATCCTTCCGGCGTCCAACTCCTGCCCCAGGTGTTCGGCGAAGGCCCGGGGATCAGCGGAGAAAAGAGCGTCGGCTGATGCGAGTGCGTTTACCACGCGTTCAACCATGTCCTGGGTGGTCTCGTCTGCGGAGATCATCCTTCCGTCGCGCAGATATGCCTCGATTCGGGGGTTTGTGGGAAACTTCGAGCGGTACACGGTTCCGGACTCTCCTCCCGGATGGAATGCTCTGGGAGGTCGAGCAAACCGCGGGATCGCCCTGTGCCTCCAGAATGAGGACGATCTCACCCCCCATTCACGCACACTCACAGCCCGACGGAAGGTTCCACGATGACTGGCCGAGAAACCGCCTCTCCCGGGGATGTCCCGTCACCTGAAACTTCAGGCAACGTGTTCGCGATCGAACTCAGACGGTGGCGCGATGTGCGTGGTCTGTCCCGGTCAGCACTGGCCAAGCAAATGGGATATGACAGGTCATACGTGTCCAAAGTGGAATCTGGGGCAGAGCGCCCTTCAAAAGACTTCGCCATGCACGCCGAGACCGCGCTTCGCGCAGGCGGTGCACTGCGCGCGGCCTTCCTGGAGTACCGGGCAGCCCGCTCAAGCGCTCCTCGCCGTGCGGCGGCCAACGAACCGGCGGATTCCAGCAGTGGAAGTCTGGTCGTTGACCATGACGACGCGACTCTCCGCTATGACGGCCACACCTATCAACTGACCCAGCGTCGCAGGTTGGTCAACGGCGGCAACGAACCGATCACCCGTTATCTGGTCCGGATCTCGGTGGACCGCTATCCGGGAGACCCGGAACGCTCCAACCAGCTCTACAGCGAAAATCCGCTCACCTGGGAGGAGATCAATCTCCGCGCCTGGTACGGTCAGGACCGCGCCGAGCCGATGAAGTGGATTCCCCACCATGATCGAAACGCTTTCAAAGAGGTCTGGCTGCTTTTCTCCGGAAGAACTGGCCACTTTCCCCTCTATCCGGGGGAATCAACCTGGATAGAGTACGAGTACACCGTCCGGGACGAGCACTGGGGACGCTGGTTCCAGCGCGCTGTACGACTCCCCACCAACCGCCTGTCCGTTTCTTTGGACTTTCCTGCTGAACTGGCTCCGAGCGTGTGGGGTCTGTACACGTCGATGACCGCCGAAGCCATGCCGTTTCCGACACCGATCAGCCAGGTGGAACGCGACAGTCGGCATATCTTCTCCTGGGCTTGCGAGTCCCCTCCGCTCCACGCCCGTTACCGCCTGGAATGGGACTTTCGCAACCAGGTCCGCACTGACAGCGGTCAGAGCGCTCCTCCGAGCGCGGTCATGGCCTCTCTTGGCATCGTGCAACGGGAGGCACCGATCCTGCGCCGCGCCTCACGCCATTTCGATCTGCCGTCAGAGGCAGAGGACGCCCGTCGCGTGGTCGCTGCACTGAACTCCGCCGCTGAGCGGATCTCCCAGGCCCACACGTTCGGCAAGGGGATGGGCATCGCAGCGCCTCAGATCGGCATCGACCGTGCTGCGGCGATCGTGCGTACACCGGACGGCAAGGCGATCACCCTGTTCAATCCCAGCATCATCGAAACCGGTGGCGACGTCGACGAACAGTACGAAGGCTGTCTCTCCTTCTTCGACGTCCGAGGCCGAGTACCTCGCGCCCATACCATTCATGTCGAACACACCACCATCGCTGGGCAGAAGAAAATCACGATCTTCGAACGTGGTGTCGCCAGGCTGGTGGCCCATGAGGTCGACCATCTCCATGGTGTCCTCTACACCGACCGCATGCGCCCCGGAGTCGAACCGATCCCGGTCGAGCAGTATCGCGGCACTGGAAGTGCCTGGAAGTACTGAACCGATTCCCTATTCTGTGACCATGTCCCCAGTGCCGTTTTCGGTGCTTCGCATGGCACTGGGGACATGAT
>CALGOD010001050.1 GCA_937957845.1 uncultured Nocardiopsis sp. | reverse complement strand
GATCACCGAGGACCGCCGGGTGGCCCTCGCCGCCTTCGACAGTCCCGTCCGGCTCCCGGACATCGAACCCCAGGAGTTCACCACCTCGCACAGATCCCGTGCCGAAGAGGTCCTGGACCTGGTGGAGGAGGCTCCGCACGGACCGAAGTCCTCCACCGCGCTCGTCGAGGACGCCCCTCCCGGGGACCGCGCGGTCCCCCGACCGCGTGGCGACGCCGAGCGGTTCTGGAGCGCGGCACTGCTCCCGGGCGCCCTCATCGGCCTGGTCGTCGCGGGCGTGCGGGTGCTGGTGCACAGGCCCTCCCGGTGGCGCCCCTTCCGGGAGCCGTTGCGTCGGTGGTCCGGCCTCCTCGCGTCCTTCAAGGAGCGGCACTCGGTCAAGGGTCCCCATAAGGCCCGTAGGGCCCCCAACCGACCGTGGCGCTGGTGGCTGCGCCTGACCCTGCGACGGGAACTGCGCCGTCTGCACCGGCTCCTCGAAAACGCTCCGGCGGACCACCCGGAGCTCACCCGAGCGGTACAGGCCTACGACGCGGCGGGGTTGATCGCCCGGTCCCCGCACCTTCCACCCCAGGCCATGGTCTGTGCGGTCGTCGTCGCACGCCATGGGGTCCAACTGGTCGAACGCCCCGATCTGCCGCTGCTCGAACCCTGTCACATCAATCCGTTGCACGGTGCGGCCACCGAGCGCCACCGGGCCTCCCTTCCGCGGCAGCGCCGATTGACGTGGTGGGTCTGTGCCCGTTGCGCCGAGGGTTCCCTCGACCTGCGTATCCGTCCTTTTTCTCCTTCCCTTCCGGTCCGAAGCGACCGAGGGGTCACCCACTACCGTCACGCCAGGGACCCCTGGGCCCGGGCGACCACCGACCCCGAGCAGGCCTTCATACGCGTGCGCAAAGAACTGGAGGTCTGAGCGATGCGAGTGCTCCTACCTGCCGCCCTGTCACTTCTTCTCACCCTGACCGCGCTGCCCGGCATCGCCTCGGCGGTCCCGACGGACTACGACGGAGCCTCCGAGGAGACGCCCTCGCTCCTGTCGGCCACGCTGATGGACGATCCTCTCTACGTCGGTCCTGTTCAGCGGGGGAACCTGGAGCCGGAGCAGGAGCGCGCTCTACGACGGCGGTTGAGGGGGATGGAGCCCCCTGTCCACGTCGCCCTGGTCGGTCAGAGCGAGAACATGGATCACTACTCCGAGAGGTTGGCCTACTCCTCGGGCACCGCGGGGTACTACTTCGTCGTCGGGGCGGACGGACGAACGATCCACGGGGCCCGGTTCGGGCCGGACCACACCACGGTCGACGGGATGAACACGGCTCGATTGGCCGCGGAGGTGGCCAACGGCGGCCTTCCCGGATCCTCTCTGGCCGAGCGGTTGGACCGTGCGATCGATCTCGTCGAGAGCGGTACGGCCGCCCGCGCCCACCGCTTCCGCTTCGTGGCACCCGCGCTCGTGTCCCTCCTGTTCACCGCCCTGCTCGGCACCGGCGCCTGGTTCGGGGTGCGCCGGTGGTCGCGGCGGCCCGTCCGCGTGGCGCCGCTGACGGCGGCGGTGACCGCCACCGTCGGACAGGCCCAGGAGGAGGAGTACCGCACCCGGCTCGGCGAACGCCTCACCGGCTGCGGACAGCGGGTCTCGGCGCACACCTCCGACGACTCCGACAGGACCCGGACCGCGTTGGAGGCCTACACCGCCGCCGCGAAGGTCCTCGACTCGTCCGTCGACAAGTCCGACCTGGTCGGCGTGCACGTCCTGTTGGACATGTGCGAGGCTGCGCTGAACGGCGAGATCAGCCCGGCGCACTGCTTCTTCGACCCGCGCCACACCGGCGGCAAGGCCTTCGTCCGTTGGCGGGCCCCCGCCTCGTTCGAGTCGGTGAG
>CALGOD010001049.1 GCA_937957845.1 uncultured Nocardiopsis sp. | reverse complement strand
CCGATGCCACACCCCTCCTTTACACGGACCCCCTCCACGTCCAATCATGAGGGCACGGCAGCTTCCCAGGAGGTCCCCTCATGCCCCACATCCCCGCGTCCGAGAACCCCCTCTCCACCGACGACCCCGCCACCCCTCCCTCCTCCCCCACCGGGCGGCGCACGGGTTTCCACTCCCTCCGACGAGGCGGTCTGAACTGGGACTCGCTTCCGCTCAGGCTCTTCACCAAGGGCAACGCCAGGTTCTGGGATCCGGCGGACATCGACCTGAGCCGGGACGCCGAGGACTGGAAGGGGTTGGAGGAGGAGGCCCGTACACGCGTCCTGCGGCTGTGCGCCTTCTTCGTGGCGGGTGAGGAGGCGGTCACCGAGGACATCCAGCCCTTCGTCCGGGCGATGGCCGCGGAAGGACGACTGGGGGACGAGATGTACCTGACCCAGTTCGCATTCGAGGAGGCCAGACACGTCCAGGCGTTCCGGTTGTGGCTGGACGCGATCGGGGTCCACGAGGACCTGCACGAGTACGTCGACACCAACCCCGGTTATCGGAGGCTGTTCTACGAGGAGCTGCCGGAGTCGCTGGAGAGACTGTCGCAGGATCCCGGACCCCGCAACCAGGTGCGCGCCTCGGTGACCTACAACCACATCATCGAGGGGTCACTGGCCCTGACCGGGTACCACGCCTGGAACCACCTGTGCACCGCGCGCGACATCTTCCCGGGCATGCGGGAGATCGTCCGGCGCATCGGCGACGACGAACGCCGCCACATGGCGTGGGGCACCTTCACGTGCCGGCGCCACGTCGCCGCCGACGACGCCAACTGGGACGTGGTGCGCGAACGGCTGGACGAACTGCTGCCGCACGTGACGACCATGGTCGAGCACGGCGAGAAACCGTCGGACGACCCCCGCACCCAGCGCTACGAACTTCCGCCGGGAGAGCTGGTCCGGTACGCGGGAGACCGTGCGCTGCGCCGTCTGGGCGCGATCGAGTCCGCGCGCGGGGTCCCGGTGTCCCGGATCGACCTGGACACCGCCCCCGAGGAGCTGGAGGAACAGTTCGGGGAGGAGGACCGGAAGGCCATGAGCGAGGTGAAGGTCCAGGAGTGAGGGCCCCGTGTCCTCCGGCCGCCCGCCCCAGGAGGCGGCCGGAGGGCACGGAACCGCGAAGGGCACGGTCGCGGTCAGAGCGCCGCCTTCGCCTCCAGGTGGTCCTTTCGCCACGACTCCCGACGTCCCCGCTCCGCCTCCAGGGCGATCCGACCGAAGGGCTCTTTCTCACGGCCGTCGTCTCGGCGGTGGTCGGCGTAGAGGACCTCACCGTCGCGGGAGAGTACGTAGACCGAGTCCGCCAACCGGTGGGTCTCCAGGAACTCCACCGTGTTGGGCACCCCCAGGTAGAGACGATCGTGACGGGCCTCGGAGACCCACCTGCCGAAGCCCTGGTGGGTGCGTTCCCGCGTGTGACGGTCGACGATCGCGAAACGGCTGTGGGAGGCGTGGGTGGCCACGAAGGCGACCTCGACCCTGTAGCCGGCGTCGCGGAACCCCTTCACCCAGGAGGCCGCCTGGTCGGCGCGTCCGAGGGAGTGGCCGCACACCACGTCGACCCGGCTCGCGCGGATGTGTTCCATGGCGAGGTCGTGCAGTCCGCCGACCTGCCCGGCCAGGGAACGG
>CALGOD010001048.1 GCA_937957845.1 uncultured Nocardiopsis sp. | reverse complement strand
CCTCGACGGCGATGAGGGCACGGATAGCGGGAGCAGCCACTCGGAGCACATCGTCCAGTTCCGCTTCGGCCAGGCCGGGAATGCGCAGCAGATAGCGGCCGCTGGCGATTCCCATCATCATGGCGGCGAAGAGTCCGGCCCGCAGCTCAGGGTCGGGTCCTTTCATGTGCTTCATCACCCGTTCCACGGAATGCGTGGTGATATGCGAGCGCAGCAGGTCAGCCGCCTCCTTGTTGGTCATGCTCACCCGCAGCAGCACCGCCATGGGACTGTGGGGGTCCCTCGCCCAAGCGGAGAGCATGGAACGCAAATAGTTCTCGGCAGACTGGTCGGGGGCGTCCGCGGTGAGTTCGTCGATGGGGATCGTCCAGTACACGCATTCGCGGAAAAGCTGCTCTTTGCTGCCGAAATACTTGATGACCGAGGATTTGTCGGAGTTCGCCTCCGCGGCGATCATGCGGAGTGTCGCCTTCTCGTAGCCGACCTCGGCGAAACACTTCCGCGCCGCGGCCAGGATCCGCCGCCGGGCGCGCAGCCCTTTGGCCGTCCACGGGCGCTTGTCAGGTGAGTCCGGTGAAGCAAGGGGATCGTGGTCCCATGACACCTGGCCAGTCATTGCGCTACCGCCTTCCGTTCTTGGAGTGTGCCTGTCCCACCTAGATACCGGTACGCGTCCTTGCAGGCCCCTGCAAGGACGCGCCGCAGGTCTTCTCCCAGGTCAGGCCTTTCTGTCCGGTCGGGCGGCGGGGCCTGGTGTGGTCATCAGGGACGCGACGAGGAGCAGGGCAAGGGCGTAAAGGCCGGCACCGACGAGGAAAGCCCAGCCGAAGCCGTGGGTGAGTGCCTCGGATGCCTGCACGACCAGAGCGATCTCTCCCTGCTGTCGCCCCTGCTGGAGAAGAGCAGTGGCGTCGGGGAGGAGCGAGTGCGTTCCGGTCAGGGCCACGGTGCTCAGCACTGCTAGGCCGAGGGCCCCGCCGACCTGCATGCCGGCGTTGAGGATACCTGAGGCGATACCCGACTGGCCGGGCTCGACGCCGCTCAACGCCCCCAAGGTGAGGGGGACGACGCTCAGTCCGAGTCCGACACTGGTGAGGACCATCGCCGGCATGAGGTGCAGCAGGTAGGAGGAACCGGGGGAGATCTGGGAGAAGACCACCATGCCGAGGGTGGCGGCAGCCAGGCCGGGCACGATCACGGTGCGGGGGGAGAACCGGCCGAGCAGCCGGGGGCCGAGGATGCCCGAGGCCACGCCCATGCCGGTCGCGAAGGGAAGGTACGCCAGGCCGGTGGTCATCGCATCCCAGCCCTGTACCTGCTGCATGAAGAGCGTGAGGAAGTAGTAGGTGGCGAACATGCCGCCGCCCACCAGCAGCATCGTGGCGTAGGCGGCTCCCCGGTTGCGGTCGCGGAGCAGACCCAAGGGCATCATCGGGTGCGGGCTGCGCGACTGGATGACGAGGAAGCAGGACAGGAGCAGCAGAGCGGCAAGGCCCGCGCCGAGGGTCACCGGGTCGGACCAGCCCGCATCCCCGCCGCGGACGATGGCGTAGACGAGGACGAGAAGCCCGAGGCTGCCGGTGAGCGCGCCGGGAAGGTCAAGCCGTCCCCGGACCCGGGAGCCTTCCACCAGGACTCCGGTCCCGGCCAGGACGGCCAGGCAGATGGGGATGTTGACGAATAGCACCCAGCGCCAGTTGAGGAATTCGGTCAGGAGGCCGCCGAGCAGCAGGCCGATGATCGAGCCGAGGCCGGACATCGCCCCGTACACGCCCATGGCCCGGTTGCGGCTGGGGCCTTCCGCAAAGGTGGTGGCGATCAGGGAGAGGGCCGTGGGCGCGGCAATAGCGGCGGCGACCCCCTGGCAGGCGCGGGCGGCGATGAGAACCGTTTCCTGGGTGGCAAGCCCGCCGGCAAGGGAGGCAGCAGCGAAGAGGGCTAGCGAGAAACGGAAGACCCTCCGCCGCCCCCAAAGGTCACCGATCCTCCCGCCGAGCAGCAGGAGGCCGCCGAAGGTCAGGGCGTAGGCGTTGACTACCCAGGACAGTCGCCCGGCCGGGATGTCGAGCGCGGTCTGCACGCTCGGCAGCGCAATGTTCATGATCGTGCCGTCCAGCACGAGCATGAGCTGCGTGGCCGCGATGAGGGTGAGAGCGATGCCGGTACGAGGCGTCTGCTGCGGACCGGCCTGCTCAGGGGCGCTTTGTGTGGACTGTGAGTGCGGCGTGGTGACCATAAAAGACTCCAGGCGTCAGGGAAGGCCGCCATGAAAAAGCGGACAGTCGGTATGCAAAAAAGCGTACAAGAGGTTGTTTTTTGGTGCCAGGCTTTCTAGCATCAACCCGTCGGCGAAAGTCGCCGCACCCTTTCCGAAGGGATGCACGATGCCCTCTGCCGCAGACCGACGCCCCCCAATCGAACAGCTCACCGCCCTCGCTTCCGCTACCGCAGCCCAAACTGACCTGGATCGACGCGTACCCCCCGAGACCATCGACCTCCTCACCGACGCCGGCTTCTTCCGCTGGTCAGTGCCGGCCGACTACGGCGGAGCCGCAGGTTCCTTCACCGACCTGGCCCGCCACGTGGTCCACCTGTCCCGGCACTGCCCCTCCACCGGGTGGCTCGCCTCGCTCTTCGGGCACTCCGGCCGCTACGTCGCCTGCCTGCCTGAAGAAGGCCGGAAAGAAGTGTGGGGCAGCAGCCCCGACGTCCGGATCGTCAGCGTCGTCAAACCGCTCGGCCGCGCCACCCGCGTAGCGGGCGGCTGGCGCCTGAGCGGCCGGTGGACCTACGCCAGCGGGGTGGAGTACTCCGACTGGGCCCTCCTCGCCGGGCCCGCGCAAGGACCCGGATCCGACGGCGGCCCACCGCGCTTCTTCGCTGTCCCGCGCAGCGACTACACCTACGAGGACACGTGGCACACCCTGGGCATGCGCGGGACGGGAAGCCACGACATCGTCATCGACGACGCCTTCGTCCCCGACCACCGCACCTGTCTTCGCGAAGACGCCATGCAAGGGCGCACCGCGGAAGGGGACCGCCGCTACGCACCCACCCTGGCCGTCAACGGCCTCACCTTCGTCACCCCCGCGCTGGGGGCTGCGCTCGGCGCACTCGACGCGGCCCTGCCCCTGCTCAAAGGCCCCGCAGCCGGCCCCCGGGCAGCCTCACACCAGGCGTACCAGATCGCCTACGCCCGCGCCGCGGGACAGATCGACGCGGCACGTCTCCTTCTGGACCGGGTCGCCGAAACCGCAGACGCAGGCCGGTTCACCCCCGAACTCGTGCAGCGGAGCAGGCGAGACTCCGCCCTCGCCCTGGAAATGCTGACCTCTGCCGTCGACGCGCTCGCCCGCACCGGCGGTACCCGCGGACAGGCCGACAGCCACCCCTTGCAGAGGTACTGGCGCGACGTCCGGTCCGTGTCCGGACACGCGGTCATGCAGTTCGAACAGGCCGGTCTCGCCTACACGCAGAGCCTTCTTGCCGCAGGCTGACCCCCCCTTTTCCAGCACGGGGCCGCCGCACCACAACAGCAGCATGCGGGAAGAGCGGCCCCCGTTGACGGTGCGATGAACCCACAAGGAAAGGCAGAGAGACCATGATTTTGGTGACCGGGGCGACCGGGCATGTAGGACGGCCGCTCACCCAGATGCTGGTCGACGCCGGGGCCCAGGTGCGGGCGGTGAGCCGGACCCCGGAGAAGGCGGCCCTGCCGCCTTCCGTCGAAGTCGTGCCGAATACCGACCCGCCGCTGGACGGTGTGGAAGCAGTCTTCATCAACCTCGCTGCCCTCCCGGAAGGACCGGAGAAAATCGTGGCCCGCGCCAAAGAGGCGGGGGTGCGACGCCTGGTCGGCCTCTCGTCCTACTCCGTCCTCGACGACAATCCCCGCAACGCGATCGCTGTCCGCCACCGGGAGCTCGAACGGGTCGTCGTGGACAGCGGCCTGGAATGGGTGCTGCTCCGCCCTGCGGGCGGGTTCGCCACGACCGCCCTGGAATGGCGGGACCAGATCCGCGAGCGCGGCGTGGTCCGCGGGCCGTTCGCCCGAGCCCACTCCGCCCCCCTCCACGAAAAAGACATCGCCGAGGTGGCGGCTCTTGCCCTGCTCACCGACAAGCTGCTCGGCACCCGGCCCATGTTCAGCGGCCCCGAGTCGGTGACCTATGAGGAGCGGGCACGCCTGATCGGGGAAGCCCTGGGCCGCGAGATCGTCTTCGAAGAGATCTCCGCGGAAGAGGCCGTGGAGGAGTGGGTGCGCGCAGGAATCCCTCTCGGAGCGGCCCGGGCGCGGATCCACATGTTCGCGCAGCTTGTCGACCGCCCCCACGAGATCTCCCCGCTGGAACCCATCACGGGTAAACGGGGCCGGACCTTCGCCCAGTGGGCGATCGACCACGTCGGTGATTTCAGGTGATCTCCCGGACAGGTCGGCCCACCGCGGGGCATGCCGAGGGGAGCAGACGCGAGCCTCCCCTTCGCCTCGTAGTGGTGGTGGCGAGCGCGCGCAAAGGCAGAAACGGCGGGTGCGTCGCACAGTGGTTCCTGGAGCAGACCACGGGGCGGTCCGAGCTGGAGGTCGACACGGTGGACACCGCGGTCTTCCCGCTGCCGCCTGAACCGCACCGCGACCCCGACCCCACAACAGTCCAAGTGCTCTCTCGGCTGACTCCACGGCTGCGCCGCGCAGACATGTTCGTGTTCGTCGTCCCCGAATACAACCGCAGCTTTCCCGCTTCCGTGAAGTCGCTGATCGACTGGCACACCGCAGAGTGGGAGGCCAAGCCCGTGGGTTTCGTCTCCTACGGGGGCAGGTCTGGCGGGCTGCGCGCGGTGGAGCACTTGGGACAGGTCTTCACGGAACTCCACGCCGTCACTGTCCGGAACACCGTGAGCTTCCACAGTGTCGAGGAGCAGTTCGACTCGGAGGGACGCCCCAAGTCCCCCGAGGCTTGTGCAGTCGCGGCTCAGAACCTGCTCGACCAGCTCGTGTGGTGGGGGAGGGCGCTGCGTCGCGCTAGGGAAGAGAGCCCTTACCGGGGATCCGCCCGCGATATCCGCTCACAGATGATTGAGGAACCCCAATATGTCCGATAACGCCAAGGTTCGGTTTGGCGACAAGCTCGTTCAGGTGCACAACGAGCTGCGCTCGTGGATTCGCGCCATCCAAGAAGAGATCGAGGAATTCCTCGACGAGCGCGACAAGCTGGACTCGGGAGAGAAAACCGTCCCGACCCTGGCGTACCAGTTGCGTAAGAATTGCCTCGACTTCTGCCACCAGTTGCACGGACACCACGTCACTGAAGACGAGCGGTTCTTTCCCGCGTTGGAGGAGCAGTTCCCGGAGCTTCGTCCGCAACTAGAACGGATGAGGCAGGAGCACACGGTCGTCGCCGATCTGATCTCTCGAATTAGGGCGACTGTTTCCGAGGCGGGCGACGGAGATGCCGAGAAAACGAAGAAGGAGTTGGCGTCGCTCGTAGCACTCCTGGAGGACCATCTGGACTACGAGGAGAAATACATCGTTGAAGCGATGAACAACCTTCCCTCCACCGTCTGACGACCTGCTGGGGCCGTCAAGCATCAGTAAGGGGTGCAGCTCAGCGTCCGCGCGTCCGCGCAGGCGCTGAGCTTTTCTATTCCGTTGGGGGAGAGGCCAGGAAACGGTGGGGAAGGTACACAGAAAGGCTGTAGTCGAGCGGAAGAGAGCTCGATAGAAGACGGTGTTTTCAGTGCGCGCTGCAGGTTGCTAAACATCATCGACCATTGGTCAGATTCTTGGAACTAATATCATCCACACCTGTCTGATGTTCCGACGTCCGGATCTGGTCTTCTTTCGGAAGAGCTCTGGTTTTTATTGTCTTCTTACGGTCGCTTCCCTAGCGCGCGGAGAATGACCCCTTCTGGGCTTTGATTCCTCGATAGGCGCGCGAAAGATCGAGCTATTTTATCGTTCAGCCAACGTGTGTGATTTATGTCACATTTGGACTCTTTGTGATCAGGATAAGATTTCAAAAGTCCCATATATGAGTTTGGTCATCGTTTGGGTTAGTTGCGAACTTTTGAGTTGAATTTCTTGGTGTACCTCGTCCGCATTCCCTTTGTCAAGAGTGCTCTGATCCGAGGTTGTTGTGCGCGTATTGCTAGTGGACAGTGATCAGGAAATGGTAAGAGCGGTATCGAAAGATCTGCAGGAGGCCGGCTTCGACGTGCAAGCCGCTGCCACGGGAGCGGGAGCACTGGCCCGCCACAGGGAAGCCGACGTCGTCCTCTTGGAGGTCTCCCTTCCCGATCTCGACGGATTCCAGGTCTGCCAGAGGATCCGCTCTCGCTCTTCCGTGCCCATCATTTTCCACAGCGTCAAGGCCACCGAGCGGGACCGCGTGCTTGGACTGAAACTCGGCGCCGACGACTACGTGGTCAAACCCTGCGGCACCTGGGAACTGGCCGCCCGAGTAGAAGCAGTGCTCCGCAGAGCAAGGGTCGCGGAAGTCCGGATTCCCCGGCAGGACCGGGGAGGCGTTGCCGTTGTGGGACCACTGCGCGTCGACCTCAACCAGCGCCAGGTCGAAGTCGGGGGCAGAAAAGTACCGCTGACCTACAAGGAATTCGAGCTGTTACGAGTCTTGATTGAACGCCCTGGGCACGTCGTCAGCCGGGCAGAGATTATGCACAAGGTATGGGGCTACACCCCGGAAAGCGATACGAGGACCCTCGGCGTGCACATGGTCTCCCTGCGAAGAAAGCTCGCGCTGCCGTCGCTGATCGAGACAGTGCGCGGCGTGGGCTACCGGATCACCAGCGAGTTCGCGGCCGGATAGCCGACACACCCCCACCGAGCCCTACCCCTCCGCAGCGTGAAAGCCGGGCGAGCCTCCCCAAGCTTCGGAAGAGCGGTCCAGCGGATCAGCGCAGAGCCCATCGAAAAGCTCTTCCCGCCAGGCAGGGAGTGCTGAGCACACCAGGGGCAGACCCGGCAGATTCCCGAAGCACCCAGGCACGCGGCCATAGCGGAACGCACCGGCGACCAGAACAGGAGAACACGAGAGTGCCGAGCCGAGTCCGCCCCCAGACTGAAGGGGAACAGCAACGATTCCATGCGGTCCCACACCACGTTCTTCCGGCAGTTTCGATCGGACGCGCCGCGAGTGGACCGAGTATTGAGGAATCCTGCGAAGCTGCGAGACCGGGAGCAGCAGCCTCGTGACCCTCTGGCGTCCGTCTGGCGACGTGCGCGAGCGTAGCCGGGGCATCCGGTGGACACGGGCCGGGCAGCAGGGACGACAACGGGACGGCGGGCACCATGCACCGCGCTGATGGCCGCACCAGCGTAGGGTGCTCTCCACGGCAGCAGGTGCCCTCCGGCAGCACCAGGGCGGCCCAGGGCACAAGACCGACGTCTCAGAGTCACTGGTGTTCCAGGGCAGCGGAGTCCACGGCAATACGGTTGGAAGGCACTCAGCGCCCCGAAGGCTGAGGGGACCTTGCCGTGGGGATGCCGAGGCGGAGCTGCCCGGGCTGGAATGGTGACGACGAACAGATCGGTCCACGATGCGCCTGCCGACCGCTGCGGATCACCGCCCTAGGCGAGGCCCTGGGCAGTCCACTGCCTTGGATCTCGGAAGCTGCTTGTCCCTGGGGGACGGGCGTCTCTTTCACTGCTGCCCCACCCCACCGGGCAGGAGCCCGCCACATCCAATATGTGATGTCGCTCACAAATCGTGCTGGCGGGGGAGAGAAGCCTGCTGCCTGCACAACCGGTACGCCAGACCTCCCGAACCTGCACCGACCACGAGACAACCGGGACATCCGATGCCCGAACACGTGTGAAGGCCCGCCACCAGTTCCGGTAGCGGACCTTCACACCGTGTCTTCTGTCGGGACGGCGGGATTTGAACCCACGACCCCTTGACCCCCAGGTAGGCGATCCAAAAGCGCTGACCTGCGGAAACGCCAAATCCAAGGGGTTTTGGGTACTTCTGGCTCCCTCCGGCTACCTGCGGATATCTCGCGGCCGCGCGCCACAAGGCCCCAGCGGGTACCCACTGAGAACAGCAGGTTTTCTGACAGCAACGAGACCTAAAGGTTTGGAGGGGCGCGGGTGAGACCAGTAGGAATGCCTCACCTCCACCCCACAAACGCAGCGGCCCCGCCGCGGTGACTCCACCACCGGACGGGGCCTGCCCAACCCGCTGACGCACCCAGGAGTTGAGCATGATCACTGTAACGGGTTCCACAGCCGCACTGGCACCATGACGTCCTCCGCTGCCCCCGTTGTGTGGCGGCCCCGACGCCCGCTCTCTCGCGTCCGTCTCCTCCTGAGCGGGCGCCGGGTCGACCACACAACCGCGGAGCGGACCACGACAGAACCCGACGCCGCCCGCCGGCCCACACCCCGGATGACGATCGGGGCCCCACAGCGCGCCACCGCCGAGGACACGGTGCTCTGCACCTCAGCCACCTGATCCCACCTCGCCGCGGACCACGCGCCCGGAGATTCCTCCGCCACTCAGCGCGAGCCCCACCGCCGCGCCCGCTGCTGACCTGCGCCTTCCACCTGCGTGTGGTGGCCTCGGTACCCGCTTGCCGTCCTCGGGCGGGTCCCGCGGGGACCACACGGTCCACCCCTTGTTGCTGCCCCTCTTAGGGGCGATGAGGAA
>CALGOD010001047.1 GCA_937957845.1 uncultured Nocardiopsis sp. | reverse complement strand
GGGGCGGGGCGTCGGCGCCGGTCCACCGGTGGAGGCCGCCCCTCGTGGAATCCCGTCATCGGCGGTGCCCCACGGTAGGGACCGGGGCCGGGGCAGTCCTGGACGAAGGCCCTGAAACGGCGAGGCGAGACCGTGTTCTCGTTCCGACTTCCTGGTTTCCGGACCGTCGGAAAACGTTCGTGGGCCGGAGCGGTCACGCCCGGCCCACGACGGCGAGGTAGCCAAGAGCCGCTTAGAGGAGCGGCATGTACATCGAGGTCAAGGATGCTCTTCGCAGGTCGGACTCAGCCGAGGGGCGTCTCGTCGACCTGAATGTCGAAATTGACGTCGGAACCCTCCACGGACGTCGTGGTGACGGTCACGCCGTAGGTCTCTCCGTCCACGAAAAGCTCACAGTAGATGGAAGCGTCCACCTCGGCCGGAAGGTCCTCTTCGCAGATGAAGCTCTCAGGGGCCAGGCCGACCTCCTGTTCCAGGACGGCGGACGCCTGACGGGCGACCTCCTCGCTGTCGACAGCGGAACCGCCGACACTGAACTCGAACGAACATCCCGTCGCCAGAAGCACCGCCAGGGTTCCCAGGGTCGTTCCCAGCACGATCCGGTTCTTCGACACTCGCCGCATCCCGGCCTCCTTTTCCTCGGTTACCGCACATGGGACGCGGAGGAGGTCCGTTCCGTTCCCCAACGGCGACACCGAGATTCCGGAATGGCTGGTGCTGATATGACCAGTGAGACCTCCGGGCTCGACGAGACCCCATATCAGGGCCGAAAAACGATCGGAAATCGACCACGAGAGGGGGCTCGCCGGGCCGGGAGCCCCAGACCGATGGGTTTCGGCCTATGCGTGTGCTCGTGCTCCCGGCCCGGCGCACCGTCTATGGGGCGGACCCCACGATCCGACACCTCCTTGTCAGCGCCGCAGTGTCAGCACACCCGGCCGGTAGGGCAGGAGGTTGTAGTCGCCGCCGGAACCGGGTGAGCGCCCCTGGTAGAGGAGCTGCATGTCGCAGGGGTCGATGGTCATGGTCTGGTCGGGGTCGGTGCGGATCAGCTCGCCGTGGCTGATGTCATCGGTCCAGGTGGCGCCGCTGTTGGCCTTGCCCGCGAAGGGGTTGCTCTCGGTGGTGGCCTGCGGTGTCCACGTGCCGTCCAGACTGGTGGCCGTGAACGAGCGGAAGTAGCGGTCTCCCTGCGCGCCGATCGCCTCGACGAGCATGAGGTACCGGTTCTCGCCCTCCAACTTGTAGACCTGCACTCCTTCGAACAGGTTGTTGGTGCTGTCGGACATGATGGTCGTGTAGCTCGAGCCGAAGCTGCCCGGGAAGTCGCCGATGGGCATCCTGGACCGGTAGATCCTGCCGTTGTCTCCGGCGAAGAACAGGTACATGTGCGTGTCGTCGCCGATGAGCGCCTGGTCGATGGGGCCGGTGGAGGAGTCGGCGATGCTTCCGTCGAAGAGCGTCTGCGCCGACGACCAGCTGTTCACATTGGTGGGGTCGGTCGATGTCCGGTAGGAGAAGGCGGGGCCGCCCCACTGGTAGGCGAGCACCCAGACGTCCCGGGGTGCGAAGTAGAAGAGCGACGGTGCGACGGCGGCGAAGGGCATCGGGTTCTGGCTTGCCGAGGCCATGTCGGACCAGTCGTCGAAGAGGCCGAAGTTCATCGAGCCCCATGACGTTCCCGTGTCATGGGTGGTCGCGTAGACGAGGTGCCGGCCGTTGTAGGGGGCGTGGGTGAAGTCCTTGAGCGAGGCCCACCCCGGCCTGGGCTGCGCCAGCGGACCGCTCGACGTCCAGTTGTACGTCGAGGGAAGGGTGCACGTACCGCCCGGTCCCTCATCGTCGACGCGGACGAGCTGCCACTGCTGGTTGTCTCCGCCCCAGTCGCGGTACTGCACGATGTCGGCGCCGTCGGCGGTCGAGGCGCCCTGCACCTCCACGGCCTTGCCGCTGTGCCGGTTGATCAGTCGGACGTGGCCTCCGGAGGAGTCCTCCAACCGGAACTGCTGGTTGTCCTGGTCGTGGTCGGTCCACTGGACGATGCCGGCGCCGTCGGCCGTCGACCAATTGTGGACGTCCAGCACCTTGCCCGAGAGCCGCGACTTCAGCCGGTAATAGCCGCCGCCGGAGTCGACGAACCGCCACTGCTGTTGGTCCTGGTCGTTGCGGGCCCACTGGGTGATCCGCGCCCCGTCACTGGTGGCCCGGTTGTACACGTCCAACGCCTTGCCGCTGCCGCGGTTCACCAGCACGTACCAGGCGTCGGTGTCGACCTCCGCCGCCGCGACGGGCGCCGGAGCCATCACGGCACCGGCGCCGCCGACCACCAGGGCCATCACGCCGGCGATGACGAACCGCAGTAACCGTCCTCGCGACCGTGAGTGGCGCGTGATCGGAGACCTACTCGACGTCACCATGCTCTTGCCTCCAAAGGCCCCGAACCGCACGGTCCGCCGGGAGGGGCTGCACCACGGGTCTTGGGCCTGCACTCGGGAATGTTAGCGTTAACATTTGCTCGGGCGATCCGCCGCATGCCTGAACTGGGTTTCGACACGGCGGATCCGCCCGGAAAGCCGGGGCGTCCTTGCCCTTGCCGTCGAATCTGAGCGACGGCACTCCGGAAGTCAAGACGGGTTTTCCAGAAATATTCCGAAACAATCGGAGTTCATCGCCCGGTGGCGCGCCGAAGCGACCGGTAGGACTTGGCGCGGTGCGTCCGGCCGCACTCCGCCTCCACCGGTCATGGGTCCGTGGAGCTCAGACCTGGTTCATACCGCCGTCGACGTACAGGCTCGAACCGGTGGTGAAGCTGCTCTGTCCGGAGGCGAGAAAGGCCACGGCGGCCGCGGTCTCCGCCGGGTTCCCGAGCCTGCCCAGCGGTACCTGCGCGGCCAGCTGCTGTTTGAAGTCGTCGGCCTGCCCGGCCTCGGAGGCAGGCCCCGCCAGTCCTGGGGTGTCGGTCGGGCCGGGGGTGACGGTGTTGACCCGGATGCCACGTCCCTTGAGTTCGTTGGCCCAGGTCCGGGCGAACGACCTGACGGCGGCCTTGGCCGCCGCGTACGCGCCGAACGCCTCCACGCCGACGTCCGCGTTGGTGGAGCCGTTCAGGATCACCGAGGCCCCGTCGTTGAGCAGTGGCAGCGCTTTTTGAACGGTGAACAGCGTGCCCCGAACGTTGATGCCGAAGAGGGCGTCGAAGTGCTCCTCGGTGCTCTGCGCAAGTGTCGCGAGCTCGATGACGGCGGCGTTCGCGAACAGCACATCCAGTCCGCGCCCCCGGTCGCGGACCGCCTGGTAGACGCGGTCCAGGTCGGCCGGCTTCGAGATGTCGCCGATCACCGCGGTGGCCGCTGGGCCGATCGCTTCGGCGGCTGCTTCGAGTTCGGCCTTGCGTCGACCGGTGATGAACACGTGTGCGCCCTCGGCCGCCAGGCGTAAGGCACTGGCCAGGCCGATTCCGCTGCTTCCACCGGTGACCAGGGCGGTTTTGCCTTCGAGCAGTCCCATGTCCACACTCCCCGTCCTTTTCTGCATCGATCGCTACAGAACCAGGACGGTAGCACTTCTGTATCGATCAATACAGAAGGGGTAGGGTGGGGACATGAGGACCAGGCAGAGCGGCCGCACCGGCAGGCCCAGAGGATTCGACACCGA
>CALGOD010001046.1 GCA_937957845.1 uncultured Nocardiopsis sp. | reverse complement strand
GCTACGAGGTTTACCGAGGGATCTTCGTGTCCTCGGCGGGGTTCACCGCGGCGGCCGCCGCGGAGGGGGAGGACCACATGGTCCTGGTGGACCGGGACGGGCTGGCCCGGTGGATGGCCGGTGTGGACGTGCCCGAGCCGCCGCGAGGGTGAGCGCGTGGACCCGGTGTCCCGGCCGGGCGGGGCTCAGCGCGCCTTCCCCACGAAGACCGCGGTCGGGTGGCGCTCGCGCCCGGAGGGGTCCTCGAAGGAGAGCGAGTAGAGGTACCACCGGCCTGGGCCGGGAGAGGGGCAGGAGTCCGACCACGTGGAGGACTGGCCGGCGGGGACCTCGAAGACCTCTTCGTGGGCGACCGGGGCTCCCTCGACCCCGGTGTCACGGGGCCGGAGCAGGTGTCGGCAGGTGGTGCGCGGGATCAGGGCGAGGTCGTCGTGGGTGGCGTTGGCCGCCGCGACCGTCCAGGTGACGTGCTCGGCCCCTTCCACCTCCACGGTGCGGATGCCGAGCAGTCGGACGCGGAAGCCGTCGTCGAACTCGAACGTGCGGTCGGCCGGGACCAAGGGTCCGAAGCGGAGCAGGGCGGCCACCAGGAACAGGCAGAGCAGCGCGGTGCACAGCAGGGCTTTGCGCACGGTTCCTTAACAGGTCGGGGGGCACCGGCGGCACGCCGCACGGCGGGGGTCCTCCGCACCCTACTGTCGCCGGGAACCTCCCGGCCGTGGCGCGGTCAGTCCCACCAGAAGTCCCAGACGGGGCGGTCGAGCAGGAGGTCGGCGTAGTCTCGCAGTCTGTGGGGAGGGCTTTGCCAGATGTTGTCGGGGCAGAACGCGAAGTGCTCGGCCGCCACACGCAGGGCGTGGTCGATGTCGACGGGTGGGGCGGCGACGCTCAGTGTCAGGGTGGCGAAGCCCATGCCCAGGACACGTACGCCGAAGCGTTTCTCCCAGTCGGCCACCACGGCCGCGAACACGGCGGTGTCGTTGTCCTGGTTGAGCGGTCCCGCCCAACCGGACGCGGCCATGGCCTCGGCGCCCGAGGCGGCCTTCACCAGTCCCAGGCGGGCTCCCGGTCTGTGTGCGACGAGGAGTTCGGCGCACTCGGCCGCCACCGCGTCAGGAGAGTCCTGCTGTAGGCGGACGGCGGGCGCGGGCCCCGGCCAGGACCGGTAGGGCGCGGTCTGGTCGGGTGCCTGCGTGGCCGCACCGTCCTCCACGCGGGTATGGGTGTTCCACCATCCGGCGAGCAGCTCCGCGGGGTCGTGGTCGGTGAGGGAGGAGATCCACGACGGGAACAGCTCCTGTGACTCCCAGGGCCGGACGGGATCGGTGTCGAGCCCGTGCAGCAGCAGCGGCCACAGGCCGGAACGGGGATGTTCGGCCCGCAGCCGGGACCACAGGCCGGGTGGGGCCGGTTCGTCGCTCAGCCACAGGAGGGGTTCGCCCGTGTCGGAGTGGACCATGCGGCCGGCGGGGAGTCGGACGGACAGCGTCTCTTGGGGGTTCATGGTCTTCGACCGTAGACGTGCCCGCCGACGGTTTCCGGTGCGGTCGGTCCGGGACCTGCGATCCGAGGGCGGGACCGTATCGGCCCGGTGTGCTCTCACCTTCGGATCAGCAGCACGTCCAGGCCGGTGTCGGGATGATAGCTCCAGGAGGCCTCCATGCCCTTCCACTCCGCCGATTGACGTCCGTCCAGAGCGCGCGTCCTCTTCATATGGGAGATGACGCCGTCCGGCGTCTCGATCTGGTCGAGGACGCAGTACAGCTCGTCGACGGTGAGACCCACGGGGTCCTCCTCTCCCCTGGTGTCGAGGTCGAGGGAACCGCCCTCGTCACCGATGACGGCGGTCTTACGGCCCTGCAGTCCGCAGTCCCGCAACGCGCCCTCGAAGGGGCTTCCGGCGAGGTCGAGGCCGCCGACCAAGAGGGTGCCGCCGATGCCGAGGAACAGACCGATCGCGACACCGAAGGACACCAGGAGTGGAGCGGACCGGGTCCCGCGAACAGAAGGTGAGTGCGGGTTCGGGGGCGGGCTCGGGACAGAGGGGTCGGGGTCCTGGGAGGGCCGGAGGGGCGGAGAGGGGGACGTGTTCGGTTCGGTGGACACCGCATTCTCCGTGGTGGTGGGGGATTTTTCGCGGACGAGGCCGGAGAGGAATTCCTATCACGCCTACGGGCGCGGTACCTCCGGAAATACCGAAAAGAAGCCCTTTCCCCCGCCGCCACCCATCGACGGTGACTCCAGTGCCACTGTCGACCGCCGACAGTGACCCTAAGGGCGAGATCATCGCGATTCAGAACCCACGGGAGCGACAAGAGCGACACGGTTTCGGGTGCACCGAAAGGAGGAGCGCGATAACCTTTCTACGCTGACAAAAGCCCTGGAAAGGCATCAATGCGACATTCCCCCATGTTCGCCCGCTCCCTGTTCCTGGCCGCTCTCCTGACGGCGCTGCTGTCCTTCCCCTCCCCGACGTACGCGACGATCGATCCGGTCGGCGCGTTCTACACCCGCATGCTGAGGGAACACGACGGGGTCTTCGTGGAGGAGGAGCTCGCCGGCCTCCTCGACCGGGAGAAGACCGCCGACGCGCTGCGTTCCCTACTCGACGAGTACCACTCCGACGTCCGCCTGGTGGTCATCGCGGGCCGGGGCGAGTACTTCGCCGCACAGGACCTGGCCGAGGCCGTCTACCTGCACAGTGCCCGTCCGATCATGGTGCTGTCCATGGACAGCCTCCACATCGGCGGTGTGGACATCGCCAGGGCTGGGATTCCGGAGAGCGCGGCCGAGTACGCGGGCCTCACCGGCGGCTGGTACGAGCACCCCGAGGACAAGCTCGAACGCGTGCTGCGGATGGCCGGACATCCCGATCTGGAGGAACTGGCGAAGCAGGCCGCGAACGAGGTCGAGGCCCGTGCCGACGTCGTGTCCGAGGAGACCGACAACGGCAGCGCCACCCTACACCGGCGCGAGTACGCGTGGGTCTCGTGGGCCGGCGGTGCCCTCGGCGCCGCCCTTGCCTACGCGGCGGTCATCTCGGCCCTGCGCTGGCACCGGTTCCGCCCCCGTCCCAGTACCGGGGAGGAGCGGTGATCCCCGCACGCGCTCGGCGCGTCGCGAGAATCGGGGTCCTGGCCTTCCTCGCGCTGTGCGCGACGCCCTCCCCCGCGTGGGCCGTCGGTTCCGTCGAGGAGATCTCCGACCTGTCCCGGGTGGAGCGGATCGCCGCGGAACTGGAGGAGAGTCCCCTCTACATCCACCACAGCCTGCGAAGGCGGTGGGGCCACGTCTCTCAGGCGGAGTTGGAGGAGCGTCTGGAGTCCGCGCCCCTGGCCGATCTGTCGGTGCACGTCGTGGCCCTTCCCTCGGTGCCCGACGACGAGACCGGCGGGCGGCCCACCCTGTACCCCCACGCCCGGTACGAGGTCTCCCGACGAGATGGGGTGTACGTGGCGATCACCGAGGACCGCCGGGTGGCCCTCGCCGCCTTCGACAGTCCCGTCCG
>CALGOD010001045.1 GCA_937957845.1 uncultured Nocardiopsis sp. | reverse complement strand
GCGGTGACGTGGTGCCATCCGTCCGTCCTGATCGCCATGGTCCACTCCTTCGGTGGTCGGTTCCGGTGACCGCTGGGTGGAGGGACGAAGGAAGGGTTCGCCGTCACGCGACTCGCACCCCCGAGGCCGCCCTCCACGGGTCGGGCCTTCTCTCCCTTGAAGATAACAAGGAAATATCTTCCTTGCAAGATATATTCAAGGAAAGTTCGCATTGCGGGGCGAGCATGGGCGTGGGACGCGGTCCGCGACCGATGGCACGAGGGCGGTCGGGACGAGCGCTCGGCCGAGGCGGGCAGGCGGATCTCCACCCCGTTCGGGACGGCCCCGGAGAGAGGTCCGAGGACTTCCGAGCAGGGGGAGGGCCGATTCCGGTCGACCCGCATCTCAGCGCTCGGCGTGGTCGGGTTCGTATCGAGCGGCCCGCTCCCCCCGACACGCGGGGCACCCCGCGGAGTGCCCATCACCGCTGTGACGGGAGGGGCTCCCTCCTAGGAACGGTTCCAGCCGAGTTCCTCACTGATGTCGTGCGCGGTGGCGAGCAGGTCCCCGGTCAGGGACACAAGGCCCGGCCTGTCCAGGACCATGCTCGGGGCGGAGATCGACACCGCCGCGACCACGGTTCCGGAGGCGTCCCGGACCGGGGCGGCGACGCAGTGGACGAACTCCTCGTGCTCGAAGTCGTCCAGGGCCCATCCCCGTCGCGCGACGCGCTCGAGCTCCTCCTCCAGCCCCGCCCGGTCCGTGCGGGTACGGGAGGTGCACCGCGCGAACGGCGGCTCACCGAGCAGGACGTCGCGTTCGGCCCGGGGGGTGTGGGCGAGGATCACCTTCCCCATGGCGGTGGCGTGCAGCGGTGCCACCGCCCCGACACGGGAGTACATGCGCACGGCGTGACGCGATTCCACCTTGTCCAGGTACACCACACGATCACCCTCCGACATCCCCAGGTGGACGGTGTGTCCACAGGAGTCGCCCAGGGCCCTGATGTGCCGGGCCGCGCGGTCCCGAACGTCCAGGCCATCCAGCGCCGCGGCGGCGAGCGTGGCCACCCGTGGCCCCAACCGGTAGCCCTCGTCGGTGCGCCGCACGAAGCGCTGCTCCTCCAGAGTGCGCAGCAGGCGCAGCGAGGTCGTGCGGTGCACCTGGAGACGGCGGGCGAGTTCACTGATGGTGGCGGGGCCCTCGGCCAGCTCCACGAGGATCCGCATCGCGCGTTCGACACTGGCGGACACCTGTGGCCTCCCTCCTCAGACCTCGGTCGTGGGATCCCCGCCAGTCTCCCAGGCGCCGGGGGCCCGTGTCCGGTGCGGTGGGATGTCCCCGTCCGTCGCCAGTACGGTCCCCGCCAGTTCCGCGCCCCGGGCCAGGCACTCCGGCACCGGGGCCCCGTCCAACAGCCCGTCGAGGAACCCCGCGGCGAAGGCGTCCCCCGCCCCCACCGGCTCGACGACCTCGACCTCCGGCGCCGCCTGGAACCAGGACCGGTCCTGGTGGAAGGCGGTGGCCCCTTCGGCGCCCTGTTTGGCGACGAGCCACCGCGGGCCCTCGATCAGCTCGCGCAACCGCCGCGGGGAGGTGGTCCCCCACAGTGCGAGGGCCTCGTCCAGACCACAGAAGACGATGTCGGCCCGTCGGGCGAGCTCCAGCAGTCGCCCGGCGTTGTGCGGTCCGTGCAGCGCGGGACGGTGGTTCACGTCGAAACTGCGCAGCGCCGGCCCCCGGGTGCCGTCCAGGAGTTCTCCGACGAGGGCGTCGGCGGAGTCGGACAGAGCCACGGTGATGCCCGTGGTGTGGACGATCCGGGGCCGGGAGCGCCACACCCGGGCGGCGTCGTCCGGGCCCAGCGTGGAGGCGGCCGAGCCCCGACGCCAGTAGCGCACGCGTGTCCCCCCGGGGCCGGGCTCCTTCATGTACAGACCGGTGAGCCTGTCAGGGTCTGTGCGAACGAGGCAGCGCACGCCCGAAGCGGTCAGGACCTCCCTGATCCGGTGGCCGAAGGGGTCCTCGCCCAGGGCACTGTGCCACGCGGCCCGCCGCCCGGCCCGGGCCAGGTGCACCGCCACGTTGGACTCCGCTCCCCCGATCTCGACACGCAGGCGGGGCGAGGGGCCCGGGGCGAACGGTTCGGGGAGCAACAGGGCCATCGTCTCCCCCGCACACGCCACGTCGGCCCGGGAGGGCTCCGGTACGGGTGCGACTCCGGAGGGTTTCGTCGTGCCCTTGGAAGGCCGGGACATGTCCACTCGCGCTCTCCCCGTCGTCCACGTCGTTCACTTCCGTTGACCTGTGCCGCTCGGCGATGCTATGCACGTTGGTGCAAGAAGAGCAACGACGCTGCGCACAGCGCAACAACGAGAGGGGAAGGCCGGCCTTGCTCCGGTGTCCTCCTCCGGCGCCGGCGTGCGGACGCCGTCGGCTCCCCCGCTTCCGTCCCCACTGAGCGGGTGACGGGTCGTTCCCCGAGGAGAGAGCATGGCCGGGAAGAAGAGGATCGTCACGACCCCGCACGCCGCCCCGCCCGGCGGCCCCTATTCCCAGGCGGTCGTCGCCGGGGACTTCGTGTATCTGGCCGGCGCGACCCCGCACCACACGGACGGCTCCCTGGTGGAGGGGGACTTCGACGAACAGGCCCGGGTGGCCTTCGGCAATCTCGCCGCCGTGGCGAAGGCCGCCGGCGCGAGCCTGGCGGACGCCGTCCAGGCCAGGGTCTACCTGCGCGACATGGACGACTTCCCCGCCATGAACGAGGTGTTCGCGGAGTACTTCGGTGCGGAACCGCCGGTGCGCACCACCGTCCAGGCGGACCTGCCCGGTTTCCTCGTC
>CALGOD010001044.1 GCA_937957845.1 uncultured Nocardiopsis sp. | reverse complement strand
CGCCTTCGACAACTATGCAATGAGCCAGTTCGACAGAGGAATCGATGCATACGAAAAAGAGGTAAAGATCAAGAAGGAAGGGTGGGATATATTCATTGGAACCGCCTCTGGGCCTATTCCCTATGCCGGTGGTTTCGTCGGCGACGCTGGAAAGGCCATAGTCGGCCCCCTCGTCGAAAACAGCGTAGACCGGTACTCCACCCTGCAGGAGAGCATTGAAGGCAGAGAAGAACTTCCTACATACGACAGGGACTCCTACCACTTTGACATTCAACTGCAGATTATCAACCAGATGGTGGAGAGCGGAGACATAGACATCAACGATCTTCCCAAAACTGTCCTTACCGAGGGAGGAAATTCAGTAGCCCGGTCTGGCCTTGAAGCCAACATCGCCAGCAACACCCCCGGACATCTTCTGGAAACCATCGATGAGAATATCCTCACAGAGGATCATTCTGGTTTCGCCAGAGAATATTCCTCATTCTTCGATGAAGGGTACAACTCTTTTGGGGAATCCAACCTCAGAGTCGACGACAAGGAAGAGTACAACACCCACATCAACCCCGGGCGCCGTAGTTAACAGGGTTGGTAGAGGCTAAATTATCAGACGGAACACCATGCGAACAGCGCGAAGACACGTCCTCCTCCTCGGAGCCCTCCTCGGACCCCTCCCCCTCCTCATCGATCTTGTAGTCACACAGAGCGGAAAACCGCTCATACAGGCACCGCTGTACCTGCTGTACAGCACGTCGGCCGTGTCGGTGCTGCTCCTGACGTGCTGGCTGCGGAGCCTGCGGACCAAGGAGGAAGATCCCCGGTCGGAGCGGCCCCTGCTGTGGACAGCCGTAGTACTCTCCACGCTCGTCGCAGCGTTCGCCCTTTCCTTCATGAGCGGGTACGCCTCGACCGAACTCCACGACAGACAGACCTACGCCCTGATGCCCGGTGTTCTCGCCGCGGCCGGCGTCGCCACGGCCCAGACCCTCCTGGCGACGGTCATGCTCCTCACGCCCAAAGCTGAACAACGCACCGCACGCCAAGGCATCACCCTGGTGACAGCCCTGGCCGTCCTCGCGGCGCTGGGCACAACGGCCGAGCACACGACGCGTTCCCTGCACCCTTCCTCCGAGCACGTCACCACCGGTGGTGACCACGCCCCCCTGGACGTTCCAACCCAGGTGGGCGACACCGTCCACACCCTGAACATCCCACAAGACACCGTTGAGGCCCTGCTCCCGATCTCCTCCGGAATCCTGCTGGAGCTCGTGGACGGGGTGATGGCCGTGGACCCCCACACCGGGGAGGAACTGTGGCGCTACCGCCACCCCGGTGCCCAGGCCGCATCCCAGATCTCCTTCGACATGGAGACGGTCGTGGTCGAGGTGGCTCCCCCGTGGAGCTCCGAGGAGCCAGACCCCCTCACCACACGCGTCACGCTCGACGCCAACAGTGGACGACTTCTCCACTCGGTCCAGGACCGGCAGCACCTGTTGGGGGAGAAAGTCTCCTCCATCGTCTCGGAGACCCCGCCCTTCGAAGGGGAGAGTGTTGTCGTAGAGGCAGAAGGCGGCCTGCCACTACGAGTGTTCGGCGCTTCTTCCGGGGCTTTCCTGTGGGAGTTCCACGAATCACCAGAATGCACCCCCGACACATCACGAAGCGAACAGAGCGTCAATAGTCTCGTGCTGACTGACGAAATCATCTTCGCTTCGATCTATTGCCTCGACGACAACGGTGAAGCGCCAGAAAGACTCACCGCCATTGTCCATGCCATGGAAGCTTCCACTGGGGATCTCCTGTGGACTCATGAGATCGATAATGCGGACTACTCCATGGCAGGTATTGTCGCGACGTCCTGGGACGGTTCTCTGCTCTACAGATACGAGCCCAACGCCGAAACATACTTCACGATCGACACAGCGACAGGCCGCGAGGTCTCTACCGGGAAATGGGAAGGATCGTACCCATATAAGGGAATATGGGACAGTGTCATGGGAGAAGGTGTTCTCCTGGGCAAGGAGTTGTCCCTCACTCTCACCAATACGCATGGTGTACCCCGGTACACGCTGGATCTGCCTACGCCGGAAGGGAATGAAAAGCACGCGGTCACCGACGAGGCGCTCTATACGGTTGAACAGGCCGACGGAGCAGGCCCGGTCACCCTGACGGCTCACCCCTGGGACGGTTCTGGCACCCGCACCGTCGAAAACGTTCTGGGACGGGACCTGGCACCGAAGGAAGGATTGGGGATCCGTGTGGTGCCCGGAGCGGTCGTCGTCCACACCCAACAGTCCGGCGTGATCACGTCGGCTGTCGCGATCACCTGATACGCCGCACCAGTCCGAGCATCCGACAGGAGACGCTCTCGGCCACGCACGGAACCGAACCTCCCCGGACGAACCCCCTCACCGGGGCCACCCTGAGGCCTGAAAGTGGCCCTGGCTAGGGGGTTCGCGGCCGCAAGAACCCCAGCCCAACCCCTTGAAACCACCCCAATCCCCCTGTGTCACCACAAAAACGGTTCACAACTACACGTAATTAACTCATTACATAGGGTTACCAAGCCGTCGCGGAGGGGCATCTCCTCGCACGACTCCCGTTATCAGAGCGGCGAGGAACGCAGAGGAGACTCTCGCAATGCACAAGGCAACCGCCACCGCGGCGGCACTGGCGCTCCCCATGGGGCTGGTGCTGGCCGCTACGGCCGCCCATGCCGGCGCTTCCGAAGGGCCCCAGGACACCAAGGTCCTGCACGCCCAACTGCAGCCCATGAACGAGACCAACGCGACGGGTACCAGCACCGTCGAGCTCCGAGGCACGACGATGACCGTCCAGATCCACGCCACCGGCCTCGCTCCGGGCCTGCCGCACGCCCAGCACCTGCACGTCGGCGGCGAGAACATCTGCCCGACGGGTCTGAAGGCCGACGAGAACGGCGACGGCTTCGTCAGCACCGTCGAGGGCACGCCCTACTACGGCCCCGAGGCCGTGTCGCTGACCGCCGAGGGCGGCATCGGCGCGGAGCACAAGCTCGACATGGAGAACATGCCGGTCGCCGACGAGAACGGCAAGCTGGAGTACGAGCGCACCTTCGAGGTCAGCGAGGACATCGCCAAGCGGGTCCTGCACGGCAAGGCCGTCGTCGTCCAGCGCGGCATCGGCGCCGAGGACGCCCGCGAGTACGACTTCAACGCCGCCGGACCCAGCGAACTCGACGGTTCGCTCCCGGCCCAGGCCACCCACCCCGCTTCCTGCGGCGCGCTCGCCGCGGCCCCCGAGCGCGGCATGGAGACCGGTCTCGGCGGCACGTCGGGTACCCCCGTGTCCTGGATGATCGGCCTGGGCGCCGCCCTGGTCACGGTCGCGGGAGCGGTGACCGTCGCCGGCCGCCACCTGTCGCGCACCCGGGCATGATGACACTTTCCGGTACCGGCTCCAGTGCCGGAACGGCCGCGTGGCCGCAACCGTCTCGTGGCCGCCGGGCACTGTGCTCGGCGGCCACGAGGTTCGTCTCCTCCCTGGGTGTTCTGCTCATGGCCGCGGGCATGTGGCAGAGCGATCTGGCCGGGGACCGGGCGGACGCCGCACCCGCACCCGCCGTCACAAGGGCACCCGCCGACGCCGCGCCCGCGATGGAACGCTCCCGTCCCGTCGGCCTCACCATTCCCGCGATCGAGGTCGACACCACCGACCTCGTCCCGCTGGACGTGGACGCCACCGGCGCGTTGGAGTCTCCCGAGGACGCCGACACCGTCGGCTGGTACGCGTCCGGTCCCTGGCCGGGCCAGGCGGGACCGGCGGTGATGGGTGCGCACGTGGACTCCGTCAGCGGCCCGGCGATCTTCTTCTGGCTGCGACGTCTGGAGCCGGGCGACGAGGTGACCGTCACCCGTGACGACGGCACCGAGGCCGTGTTCACCGTTTACGCGGTGCGCGAGTACGACAAACACGCCTTTCCCACTCAGAGGGTCTACGGCCCCACGGGCAACCGGGCCGAGCTGCGTCTGGTGACCTGCGGCGGCCGGTTCGAACGGGGCGACGGCTACACCGACAACCTGGTCGTCTACGCCGAGTTGAGACCTCCGGGGTGAGCGAACGCGGCCCTTCGTCCTGTGGCACAGTGTCGACGACCGCGGTGCCGGCCTCTCATGGCTCCACCGCCTCACCCGCCGTACCAGGAGGAACCCACATGGCGATCTTCGCCGTCACCTACACCTACGCTCCCGACAGCGTCACCGCGCGTGACGAGCACCGTCCCGTCCACCGGGAATACCTCGGCGGTCTCTCCGAACAGGGTGTCCTCCTGGGCTCGGGCCCGTGGGGCGCTGATGAGGAGCCCGGCGCGCTCCTGCTCTTTCGCGCCGACTCCAAGGAGGAGGCCCTCGCCCTGGCGGAGAAGGACCCCTTCCACCTGCGGGGTCTGAGATCGGAAGAGCGTCGTGTAGGGAAAG
>CALGOD010001043.1 GCA_937957845.1 uncultured Nocardiopsis sp. | reverse complement strand
TCGTCCTCGGAGAGGGTGTCGGGCAGGGGTTCCTGCACGGTGGGCTCCACCGCGACGGAGGCGCCGGCGGCGCCCGTGGCGGTGCCGAGCCTCAGTGGCGCGTCCAGAGCGTCCGTCGGCTTGGCCGAGGGCTTGCCACGGCGGGCGTTGCGCCGTTCCAGCCAGATCGCGACCCGGCTCAGGGCCAGGTTGATGAGGATGTAGATGATCGCGCAGATGATCGCCGCGGGGATCACGTTGCTCTCGCGCGTGGCCAGCAGGGTGAAACTGCGCAGGAGCTCGGGGAAGGCGATGATGTAGCCGAGCGCGGAGTCCTTGAGCAGGACCACCAGCTGGGCCACGATCGCGGGCATCATCGCGGTGACCGCCTGCGGGATCAGGATCAGCCACATGCGCTGGGTCCGGGTCATCCCGATGGCCTGCGCGGCCTCGGACTGGCCCTTGGGCACGGCGAGGATGCCCGCGCGGAAGACCTCGGCCAGCACCGATCCGTTGTACAGGGTCAGGCCGGTGACCACGGCGGCCAGGGCGGTCACCTGGAAGGTGCCGGGGGAGATGTCGAACAGCTGGTAGGCCACGATGGGCAGCGCCATCGTGAAGAAGATCAGCATCAGCAGCGGAATGCCGCGGAAGAACTCCACGACGGCCCCCGACACGGCGCGGACCCACCAGCGGTCGGACAGGCGTCCGATGCCGAACACCAGGCCGAAGACGATCGCCAGCACCGAGGCGGTCAGGGCGGCGGTGAGGGTGTTCTGTAGGCCCGGGATGACGTAGTCGGTCCACGTGGCGGGACGCAGGAACGGCTCCCACTTGGAGGCGGCCCACTGTCCCGACGGGTTGACGGCCCAGGTGGCCGGGTCGAACAGGGAGGCCTCCCTGTCGCGGAGGGTCTGGTTGAAACCCAGGTACAGGGTCGCCAGGCCGATGGCGAAGACGACCAGGGCGAGGGCGGTGTACAGGACGTTACGCGCACGGGCCTTGGGTCCGGGCGCGTCGAACAGCACGGAGGTCTGGGTGCTCATCGGACCACCGCCACACGCTTGGCGAGCCAGCCGAAGAAGTAGCCCATCGGCAGGACCAGGATCAGGAAGCCGATGGCGAAGCCGACGAAGGTGGGCAGGACCGGCGCGATCCCCTGGTCGAACATGAGCTTCATCTCCCTGGACGCCTCCTGAACGCCCAACCCCGCGACGGAGGCGACGGTCGTGTTCTTGGTCAGTGCGATGAGGACGCTGCCCAGCGGGCCGACGACGGTGCGCAGTGCCTGCGGGATGACGATCAGTCGCAGGTTCTGGGTGAAGGTCAGCCCCAACGAGCGGGCGGCCTCCACTTGGCCGAGGGGGATCGTGTTGATGCCCGCCCGTAGTGACTCCGAGACGAAGCAGGCGGTGTAGGCGGAAAGGCCGATGACCGCCCACCAGAAGACGTCCCAGGCCACGCTGTCGGCCATGCTCAGGCCCAGGGCGCTGTTCAGTCCCAGGCCGCAGAACAGCAGGACGAGTGTCAAAGGGGTGTTACGGATGCCCTCGACGTAGGCGGTGGACAGTCCGCGGAGCAGGGGGACGGGGGACACCCGCATCGCGGTGAGCAGGACGCCCAGGACGAAGGAGAAGAGGGCGCTGAGAAGGGTGAGCCGGACGGTCCATGAGAAACCGTCCACAACCCTGTCGATATTGCTGAGAAAGGCTTCCATGGGTCCCAGCTGGTCAGGGGCCTTGTGGCGGGGCCGCGGACGGCCCCGCCACAAGGCGTGCGGTCAGTGGAAGAAGGGACTTACTGGCAGTCCTCGAGCTCGGGCACGGACTCCTCGTAGGCGAAGTCGGTGGAACCGAAGGCGGCCTCCAGGGCCTCGGTGGCCGCGCTTTCCTCCCACATCTTGGTGATGGCCGCGTTGACCTCCTCGCAGCGCTCGGTGGAGCCGGGGGGCAGGCCCACGCCGTACTTCTCCTCACCGAAGGGGTTGTTGACCATCCGGTAGTCGTCGGGGTTCTGCGCGGCGAAACCGGCGAGGATGGTGTTGTCGGTGGTCACCGCGTCGACGGTGCCGTTGCCGAGCAGCTCCAGGCACTCGGAGTAGTTGCCCGCCTCACGCAGTTCGGCGTCGATGCCCATGTCGTCGACGATGTTGTGCGCGGACCGGGAACCGGAGGCCGAGCACAGCACCTTGCCCTCCAGGTCGTCGGGACCCTGGATGTCCTCGTTGTCGGACGACACGAGGATGTCCTGCTGGGCGACGTAGTACGGACCCGCGAAGTCCACCACCTCGCTGCGCTCGTCCGTGATCGAGTAGGTGGCGATCACCATGTCGACGGTGCCCTGCTGCAGGAAGGACTCGCGGTTGGCGGAGGCCGCCTCGGCCCACTCGATCTGCTCGGGGGAGTAGCCGAGCTCCCCGGCGATGTAGGTGGCCACGTCCACGTCGAAGCCGACGGGGGCGCTGCCCTCGAGCAGTCCCAGCCCGGGCTGGTCGTACTTGACGCCGATGGTGATGGTCTCGCCGCCGTTGCCGCCTTCGTCGCCGCCGCCGTCTCCGCCACCGCCGACGTCGGCGGTACCGCAGGCGCTGAGGGCGAAGGCCAGAGCCGCGACGCCGCCCAGGGCGCCACTGATACGACGAACTCGCATGGGGGTTACCTCTTCTTCCTTGGTTCGTGTGGGAAAGCGGGAAAAGCTAGTGGGTCAGGATCTTGGAGAGGAAGTCCCTGGCCCGATCCGTTCGTGGGTTGCCGAAGAACTCGTCCGGAGTGTTCTCCTCGACGATCTGCCCGTCGGCCATGAAGACGACCCGCTTGGCGGCACGGCGGGCGAAGCCCATCTCGTGGGTGACCACGACCATCGTCATGCCCTCCTTGGCCAGGTCGGTCATGACGTCGAGCACCTCCTGGACCATCTCCGGGTCCAGTGCCGAGGTGGGTTCGTCGAACAGGATCACCTTCGGGTTCATGGCCAGGGCACGGGCGATCGCCACGCGCTTGTGGGCCTGGTCGGCGATCTGGACGCGCTCCAGCAGTTCCATGCCGCGCTTCTCGGCGTCGGCCTTCTTCGACCGCAGGACCTTCATGGGCCCCAGGGTCACGTTCTGCAGCACCGTCTTGTGCGCGAACAGGTTGAAGGACTGGAACACCATGCCCACGTCGCTGCGCAGTTTGGCCAGGGCGCGGCCCTCGGCGGGCAGCGGTTGTCCGTCCAGGGTGATCGTTCCGGAGTCGATCGTCTCCAGGCGGTTGATCG
>CALGOD010001042.1 GCA_937957845.1 uncultured Nocardiopsis sp. | reverse complement strand
CTGAGGAAGAACGGGGGTGACGCCGAGATCTCCCGTCACTCCAGGTCAGTATGCGCTACGAGGCGTTGAGAGCCTCATCCCATACAAGATACTGAAGGGCTTTGTCAGCGCCAGGGACTATGAGAGACCTGTGGATAGATGCCTGGACGAGGTCTGCGACCGGGCGGAAACTGAAGCGTCGGGTTGGGTCGATCCACATGGCCTCGGGAAGCCCGGGCAACCCAGGCTGGCGGGTGGACTGTGCGGGGCTGACGAGCCTGAACACCCCGACGGTTGGCGTTTGCTTCGTACCATGCACGCGGTGCCGACGTGCTGTTTCGTACAGGGCTCCTTGAGACACGAATCAGAGGATGCGTTCAAAGACCTGGGGTAGATGAACTCTGTGTTGGCAGTCCCGGCTGCTCGGGACTGCCGTTGTCACTGGGTCTCTTGGTCGAAGCCGGTGGGCGCGGGGCGGAATCCAAGCTGCAGGGCCTCTTCGTAGACCTCCAGCGCCTGCTTGGCTTGGGCTCCTGCGACCCGCCGACCCTGGGATAGACGCTGTGCGACGCGGTCTGCAAGCTGCCTGTCTGCGGAGCGTAGGACCCGGCCTTCGCGGGCCCAGTCCGCGAGGGTGTGCCAATCCTCAGCGGGGATATCCTCAACGGCTGCTTCGGCCTCGTCGGACTCGGTGCTCTCAGGGGAGGCGATCTCGAAGGGCTCGGTCGTGAGCTCGGCGGTCAGAGCGTCGGGGAGCGTCCACGGGATGCGGGACACTTCGTCCCAGCAATCGGGCTTCTTCGCCCACTCCGGCACGTGCCGGTCGTCGGAGACCACCGTCTTCATGATCAAGGGGCAAAGTTCGTCGAGGGCATCCCTGAGGGCGTCCGTGATTCCCTGGTCGTTCCAGATCCTGTCAAGGTCAATCCGTTTCTCGGAGGCGAGCGAGAGCCGGGCGACCGTGTAGGTCGTGATCAGCCGTTTGTGGCTGCCAGCCGCGTGGGCACGGGCGATCCGATCTGCAGCTTTGAAGAGGAGAGCGGTGGCGATGGCTCGCTTGCAGTACTGCATGTCCACGACGGGGTCGGACTTCTCGATCCGTTCCATGAAGTGGGCGAAGTTCTTCTGTGCGCCCCGGCTGACCCAGTACGGGAGTTGCTCCCAAGAGTGCACGAAAGTGGCCAGGTCGGACTTGCTGAACCTCTGCTGGCTCGGTGTGATCAGCTTGAACTTGCGCTGGGCGGCGCGGGTTCCGTGCTCGGCTGATTTGTCGGCGTACTGGCCCCGTGCCCGCTCGTAGAACCAACGGGTCTCCTGACCGCTGCCGTCGGTCGCAGGAGCCCACAGGCTACGGGAGACACGCTCGAAAGCGACGTGGAACTCGTGGTTCGAGCTGAAGTCGACCAACGTCACCTTGTTCTGGGTGTTGGAGTATTGGGAGATCTTCGGAACGATTTCGGAAAGGTACGCAGGATCGACGATCGTGAGTTTCATCTGAACATGGACCCCCGCCAGGTCCCGTTTGTCACGAGTCAGGACGTGGTGCAGCGAGGCGGTGGTTTGGCCGCCATTGACGATCTGTAGGCCGGTCATGCTTCTGATGGCGACGGGCTTTCCGCTCTCGTCGGTCTCGAAGTCCACGTCTGAGGCGGTGGCGGTCACGCCGTTGTTGTAGGCGAGAAAGCGGCTCGGTGCGTTCAGCAAGGTGTCACGGATGCCCTTGTTCACGGAAGCACGGGTCTGGAGGAAGGACCGGACGTTGAGTTCGAGCAGTCGGGTTCGGTGCTCCTTGTACAGCTCAGCAAGCTGCCGACCAGGTATGACGGGCGGGACGACCGAGTAGGTTGGGTCGTCGCTGGGAGGCGCCAGGCAGGGGAGAGGACGGTCGAAAGTCACCGCGATGGGTTCGCCGATGCTGCCGGAGGTCTCGTGCCTGTGGAGCCGCGCGAGGTCCCAGAGCTCGTATGTGACAGGGATTCCTTCGAACTCTCGAGGTTCCGGAGCGCTCGTCGTGCTGACCCGGTTACTGAGGAGAAAGAGGCGGATCTTCGGAACGTTCGGCAGCGCCTTCTTCACACCGACACACATGTCGTGCACGTCGGTGTTGTCCTCCTGATTGGGGAGAATGGCCCTGTGCTTGCTCAGGAACGCGAACAACCTGCGGAAGAGTTTGTCCGACTCGGCTTTGGTCAGCTTGTTACTCAACGGGTTCAGGCTGAAGTCCGTTGTGTAGAGGTCGAGGCTGGAACCGTCCTCGGGCAGGCCGTAGCCATAGATCTCTAGGCCCCAGGAGGAGTGGTAGGCGAGCGCGGCATCGGTGGCCACCCCGGCCTCCTCGAGAACCTCGAGGACGTACTGGGTGAACGTGTTTGGAATCGAGCCGCCCTCGGCCTCTGCCAGCGCCTGGATGTCGGTCACCAGAGCGTGTGAGTAGTCGTGGAGGTCGTGCTCAGCCATAGATTCCTCGGATCAGGTCGACCAGTTCTTCGGCGGTCACGCTGTGGGCGGCCAGAGCCGACACGTCGATGGTGTAGGTACAGTTGCCCACCCCGGACGGCAGTTCGGCCTCGACAATGCGGGGGAAACCCTCACCGACCACCCAGAACTCGCTGCGACGCAGTGTATAGCGATCGTGGTCGTAGAGGTCCCGCTGATTCGGTAGGTAACCAGCTTGAACCAGCAGACTCTCGAAGCGCTGAGCGGTGGACGGGGAGGTCAGACGGGTCCGTATCTCGTCGACCAAGGCGTTCAGACTCCTCCCACGCCCCTGCTGCCGGTCGTCGAGGACAATGTGAGCCAGGGCGAGGGGTGTCGCGTCGGCTGTGTCCAACTGCCGCTCACTCGCGATCTGGACCGTCCGAGGAGAGCGGGCTGTGGTCGTCTTAACTTCGACCGCGACACCAGGCAACTGGAAGTCCTGATTCGTCTGCTGCGGGCCAGTCCAAGAGCTGACCGACATGTGCTGGTCCGTAGCCGGAAGTACGTACTCAAGGAGGAAATGGAGCTCACCGAAGAGGCCGCACCGGGCCTGTCGGGACAGGCCACCGCGCGACACGGAGCGCAACAGCTGTTGCCATCGGACGTAGCGGCGAACTGCGGCCTCCGCCGCAGCCTCGGTCGTCGGTGCGCCCCACACCACCTCTGCGATGTCGGAGACGAGCGGGGTGAACACCTCCGTGAGTTCGTCGTCAGTAAGCACGACTTGG
>CALGOD010001041.1 GCA_937957845.1 uncultured Nocardiopsis sp. | reverse complement strand
CTTCCGCCGTAGTAGCCGGCCATGAGTCCGATGACGAGGCCGATCACCGCCGCGGCCTCCTGATCGGGCAGGGTGCGCCGGTGGCCGTTGGCCCGGTCCAGCAGGACGTTCAGGACGGCGTTGAGCCAACCGACGTCTCCGGGCCGTCCGCCGAAGAGGGGCAGGTGCCGGTTGGACCACCACAGGTGGAGGCAGGACACCGCCGCGTGGACATAGCACAGCCGGTGGGAGAGGTCGATCTTCTCTTGATCCCCGAGGCCCTTGCGGCCCGCAGCTGTCAACAGCGGTCCGCTCGTCCTCTTCAGCGCGTTGACGAGCACCAGGGCACGGGCCTTGTCCCGGGGGGACAGCGTCCCGTCTTCCCTCACGGTCTCCGCCGTCCTCGCCACGACCGTCTCCATCGCGTCGAGCGCGGCGTCGCCGCCCCGGTCCGACAGCTCCAGTCCTTCCAACCGCAGGGACGGCAGCGGGGCGTCGAGCCGGTAGACCGATTCCAGCTCCGCCGACGGCGGATCCGTCCGATCTCGTCGGCTCTTCGCCAGTCTCGGCAGATGGGCGGCGACCAACCGGGCGTTGGCCACGGGGCCGGTGTCGATGAAGCGGACCATGGCGTTGTCCCGGCGCGCGCTGTCGAAGGCGGCGAAGTCCCCGTCCCGCAGGACCGCTCTGGTCCCCAGAACGTCGGCACAACGGTCGAAGACCTCCTCCGACACCTCCGTCAGAACCTTCTTGGCCACGCTCGACCACAGGCTCTGCGCGGCGGGCAGGACGTGGAGACCGCGTGCGGCGGCCAGCGCCGCGACCTCCCCCGCGAAGAGCAGCGCACCCGCGGTGGCCAGCTCACGCCGCACATGGACGTGGTCCAACGCGGCGCGCCCCGCCACCCGGTGACGCTCGGCGAAGTCCATGGCCAGGCGCAGCCCCGTGTCGGCGCAGGCCAGACCGGCACCGGTGCTCATGGTCCGCACGACCTGCATCGCCTTCATCGCGGTCTCCAGGCCGTGCCCGGGCCGCCCCACCATCCGTTCTCGCGGGACCCGTAGGTCCTCGAAGGAGAAGGCGGCGAAATCGATGCCGCGCATGCCGGTGAACCGGTGCCGGACCGTGGTCCTGGCCTCCTCCACCTCGGTGCCCTCCAGGAGCAGTGTGGAGAAGGCCGCCGGTCCGCGACCGCCGGTCCGGGCCACCAGGAGCAGGGCGGTGCAGCGACCGCCCGACCCCACCAGCCACTTCTCCCCGTTGAGCAGCAGCGTGCCCGCGCCGTCGTCCTCGGCCGAGCAGGAGTTGGCCAGAAGGTCGCTGCCGTGGCCCTCCTCCGAGAGGGCGAAGCCCACCGCTCCGCCGCTCCGGAGCACACGGAGCACGTTCTCGCGCTGTTCGGGGGAACCGCCGAGCAGTACGCACGTGGCCGCCGTGATGCTGAACATCGTGGCGGGCATGACCGAGGCGTCCCTACGCGCCGCCGCGCGCACCAGCATCAGCGTCGTGTCGGCCGACACCAGGTCACCGCCGTCCTCGGCGGGGACGAAGGCGGCCCGTAGGGAGGGCCCGACCGCCTCGGCGAGTGCCTTGGGGAACTCCTCCGCGAGGTCCCGCGCCGCCGACGCGGCGAACCCGTACGGGTTCGCCGGATCGCGGGGGTCGCCCAGGCTCCGATCGAGTGCGGTGGCCCTTGTGTAGTCGCTCGTGACCGTCTTCACCGCACCGCCCCCGCTTCGGGCCGGTACTCGGTGCCGCTCGCGGGCAGCCGAACGCCGGCCAGGGCCAACTGGTGTACACGCGACGTGAAGGCCGCACCGCGCATGAGCTGCCCGGCGACCTCCGCGACGCGTCGGTCCTCCACCCGTTCCAGGTGCGAACCCCGCACCCACGTGTTGAAGGCGCCCATGGCCGGCCCGCACCAGATCTGGTAGTCGGCCTTGCGCTCCTCCTCCCCGGTCACCGCCCAACGGGAGGCCATGCCCAGGTACCACCGGAACAACAGCGCCATCCGGCGTCGCGGAGAGGCACTGGCCCGTTCCAGCTGCGCGGGATCGCGTCGGGTGAAGTAGCGCTGGACCTCGTCCCACACCTCGGCGACCGGACGCCTCAGGATCTGCTCCTCCAACCGGACTCGTTCCCGCTCCGGCAGAGCCTCGATGCCGTCGTAGGACCGGTAGAGCTCGTACAGACGCCCTGCTCGCATGGGGAAGAGCGTGCCCTTCTTCAGGACCTGGAGCTTGACGCCCATCTCGAACATGTCGGCGGCGGGAGCCATCTCCACGTCCGTGGAGGACGCCTCGGCGAGCATGCGCCGGGCCGCGGGAGAGGTCCCGGCCTCCACACACCCCTGGTGGGCGGAGCCGACGACCACGTAGTCGGCTCCCATCGCGTAGGCGGCGGCCGCCGCCCGGGGAGTGCCGATGCCTCCGGCGGCACCGACCCCCACGGTGTAGCCCCTGCGAGCGCGGACGGCGTCACGGGCGGACAGGATGTCCGGGAAGAGGGTGGTCAACGGACGCCGGTCGGTGTGTCCGCCGGAGTCCGCCTCCACCGTGAGGTCGTCCGCCATGGGGACCCGGCGGGACAGCTCGGCCTGCTCGGGGGTGACGAGTCCGCGCGCCACCAGGTCGGCGACGATCGCCTCCGGAGCGGGTTCGAGGAATCTCTCGGCCACCTCGACCCGGGAGACCTTGGCGATGAGGTGGTTGTCGATGACGACCTGACCGTCCGGTCCCCTGCGCAGGCCGGCCAGCCGGTAGCGGACCACGTGGGGCGTCAGGTCCATGAACGCGGACGCCTCCACCCTGCGCACACCATGTGCGAGGAAGAGCTCGACGCACTCGCGCTCCAGGGCCTCCTCGCTGGGGCTGTGGATGAGGTTGACCGCCCAGGGGAGGCCGGCGAGCTCGCGGGAGAAACGACTGAGCGCGCTGTCGACGCGTTGGGGAAGCAGCCCCGCCGCGCCGAAGGAACCCAGGCATCCCGCCCCGGCCAGGGCCTCGACCAACTCCTCCGAGGCGATACCGCCCGCCATTGCCCCGCCCATGTAGGCAAGGCGCAGACCGTGGCGCTCCCTGAACCGGGAGGAGCCCAGCCTCTCGGGGGGCAGGGGCCCGACGGCGGCCAGGACGCGGGCCGCCGGTCCCGGGTCCTCGTTGGTGAGGCCGATCCCCCGATCGGTGGCCACCACGTAACAGGGACTT
>CALGOD010001040.1 GCA_937957845.1 uncultured Nocardiopsis sp. | reverse complement strand
CCGAGTGGCTGCTCGAGGGGCTGCGTGACAACCACGGCCACCCCATGGATGAGGTGTTCGTACTCGCACCGTTCCGCGACGTGGCGGACAAGGTCCGGAAGATCGCCACGGATTCAGGAGTCCGCCAAAACAGGACAGGGACCATCCACACCTCCCAGGGCAAGGAGGCCGGGGTGGTGGTCTTCGTCCTCGGCGGAGCCCCTGACCGGGAGGGCGCCCTGGAGTGGGCCAGCAGAACCCCCAACCTGCTGAACGTGGCCGCCAGCCGGGCCAAGCGCAGGCTCTACGTCATCGGCGACCACACGGCGTGGGCGCACCGGCACCACTTCAAAACGCTCGGACGATACCTGCCGCTGCGAAAGGGATGACCGGCACGGACGCCGCCCGTGAGGGCTCGCATCCAGGCCATGAGCAGCGTCGGTGTTTTCCCGACGAGACCCCCTCCTGGGGCCATCATCGACCGCTTTTTTGACCACAGGAGGGGGTCTCGTCGGACCACGAGGTCCTAGTGATCACACCAGCGCCGAAGCGGCTCCTACCGGTCCCTCCAGTTGGAGCGGGACGACGGCCGTATCAGCGAACAGTTCCGCGACCGCGGCCACCTTCCCTTCTTCTCCGGAGAGGTAGAGGTGGGTGGAGACGGAGCCCCCTGGTGGCGGGCCGATGACGCACCCGTCCACCACGCGTGCGCCGTGGGCGGACATGTCGGTCGCGATCCGTTCCGCACGTTCGGGGCTGATGGCGTTGGCTTCGACGAAGACACCGGAGAAACCCGCCTCCCTCACCGCATCAGCCGTCTGCTCCGCTGCTGTCGGCGGACACAGGGAGATGAGCACGGATGAGCGCTCCAGGAGCTGTCCCAGTTCGGGAAGGGCTTCGAGTCCGGCTTGTTCGGCGCGCCGGACGCTCGCTTCACTTCGCCCGGCGGGACACCACAGGACACGGACGCCGGCCTTGGTGAGCTCGTGCCCGACGGCAGCACCCATCTGGCCGGGGTGCAGCAGGCCGACAGTGACCGGGCTGGTCATGGCGTATGCCCTCCGGGAAGAGCAGGGGATGGCGGTGCGCAGAACTCGATGATCTCATCGCACAACGCGGTGGCCAGGGGCGAGGTCCTCACCCGAGGCCGTATCTGTTGGAGTCTGCGTCTCACACTGTCCGTCACGACAGCTGTAGTTCGTGATCGCGTAGATGTCAGGTCGCCTCGGCCACGGTGACGTTGTCCCGTCGTCGGTGCACCGAGCAGCCAACCTCGGGCGGTTCACGCAACGGCCGAGGAGGTCGAAGAACAGGGCACCAGCGGCTACCCCCGGTCGGGAGAAGGATTCTGTGCATCAGAGGCCATGACCCGACCGACACCGATGACCTCGGAGCGGCCACGCTTTTGCCATGTC
>CALGOD010001039.1 GCA_937957845.1 uncultured Nocardiopsis sp. | reverse complement strand
CCACCCGATCACCGCCGAGCGTTCCACCGTCGCCTGCTGCCTGCGCAGCGCTCCCGAGCGCACGCCCACACGATCGCCGTCGTAGCCGTGCCCCAGGGAACGGTAACGGTCCACACCCAAAGGGATCCCCAATACGCCCAGGATCGCGGACGTCCAGGCCAACCAGGTCACCTCCATGACCAGAGAGACCGCCAGCACCAACACGAAGGGGCCCACCGAGCGCGTCAGACGACGGTACAGCGCCGCGCGCGGGTGGCGCCGCAGCTCTCCTCGGAACAGGGCCAGGGCACGTTCCACGACCTGCTCGACCCTCACGCGCCGACCGATCGGCAGCAGCACCGCACGGTTGGCGGTGTCCCCCAGTCCCGTGACGATGGCCCGCAGCCGCACCGCGCCACGGGTGCGTTCCAGGGGATTGTCCAGGAGTTCGTACCCGCGGATGCGGCGCTTCTCCAGCGTCACGCTACGGCGGGTGAACAGACCACGCTCGGCGATCAGGGAGCCGTCTCGCTCCCTCAGCGTGAAGCCCCAATGGGTGAGGGAGTAGGAGATCACCGCGAACACCGGCATCAACAGCACCAGCACACCGACGAGGACCGCGGCCAGGACCATCAGGAACCCGCGATCGGAGGTGGTCACCCAGTTCACGAGGTAGTCGGTGGCCAACTCGCCCGCGGTCTGCTGGACCATGCCGAACAGAGTCGCCAGGACCACGAAGGGGGTCAACAGGTACCCCAGGCTCAGGGCCCCGTACAAGTACCACGAGCGCGGCATGGTGAAGTGGGTGACGGTCTCGTCCCGTCCGGTGGGCTCCGCCCCGTGCGGGTCCGTTCCCGGCGGCGCCTCGGCCGGATCGGTTCGCGCCTCGGGGCCTTCACCTGTGAGCGCCGCCTTACGGTTCAGCAGCACCCGTCGCAGCCGGTCCGCCTCGGCCGTCTCCACTGCGTCGAGCTTGCCGTCCTCGCCGGCGCCCGCCGCCCCCGAGGCCGCTTCGATACGGACCACGGCCACGCCGAGCAGCCGGTGCAGGAGCGTACTGGTGACGTCCACACCGCGCACCCGCTCCAGGGGGATGGTGCGCTGGGACCGGCGGACGAGTCCCTTGCGGATCTCCAACCGGTCTTCACCGACCTCGTAGCGGGTGGTCTGCCAGGCGACGAACCCGCCCACCAACAGCACCACGATGGTCGCGCCGGTGGCGGCCAGCACCCAGGCGTTGAAACCACCGAGCACCAGGCCCGCGACGATCGGCAGAAGCAGGCCTCGGAGTTGGTTGATGGGACCGACGACCATGCTGCGGGGACTGAGTCGACGCGCGCGTTCGACCACCGGCGGGGGCGGACCCACCGCCGCCCGCCCCGACCACCAGTCGCGGGGAGATGGGCCGAACGTCCCTCCCTCCGTCCCCGACTCGTCGACACCGGGATCCCCGGCACCGACCGGGACCCCTCCCTCCCCGAAGGGAGCCTCCCGCCTCGGGGCGCCGTGATCGGGTGCTCCCGGCGACCACCCCGGATGCTCGTGGCCCGGTCCCCCTCCGGCGTGGCCCGGCCCTCCGGGCGTGCTGCCGGGCGCGACCCAGCCGCCATCGTCGTCCCGGGTCGGGTTCTGGTCGTTCTCGGCGTTCTCTTCGTTCATCAGGTCGCGTCGTCTCGCAGTGTCCCGGCGCGTACGGCCAGTTCCTCGCTCAGGCGGCGGGCCTCCTCGGCGTCCAACCCCTCGATCGTGGACGATCCGGCGTAGGAGGCGGTCTGTACCTCCAAGGTCGCCACGGCGAACACACGCTCAAGCCACCCCTGGGTGTGGTCGACCGTCTGGAGCCGGTTGACCGGGACCAACTGCCAGGACCTGCTGATCCAGCCGGTCCGGGTGTAGATGACGTCGTCGGTCACCTCCCACCGGTGGACGCGGTAACGCCATGAGGGCACGATCGCCACCTTCGACAGCGCGTAGACCAGGTAGAGGACCGGAAGAAGCCAGGCCCTGTCCTTCGCCCACGTCGGAATCCACTCCCACGGCAGGGTCGAGGCGCCCCATGCCAGGGCGGAGAACAACGCCAGGGTGAGGAGGCTGCCGAAGAGCAGCCGTAGGGTCCACACCCCCACCGCGCGTCCGCTCACACGACGTTCCGGCCGGCGCAGCAGAGCGGTCTCCTTCGGGGCGGATTCGGGGGATCTCGGCGCCTCGCCGGATCCTGGAGCGGCATCGTGGGGCGGCGGGGTGTTCGTCACGTGCCCGAGTCTAGGGGCTGCGGTGGCGGGGCCGCCGGGGACATGGGACTGACGGCCCACGGACGGGAAGGCACAGGTCCTTGTCAGCGTTCTGTCAGACCACTCCGCCACACTTGGGGACAGACGTTGACATAGGGAGGACCACATGACTGACGCCATCCGTGCGGAGGGTCTGGTCAAGCAGTTCAAGGGCGAACGGGCCCTGGACGGTGTGGACCTGACCGCCAGGACGGGGGCGGTGTTGGGCGTCCTGGGTCCCAACGGATCCGGCAAGACCACCACCGTGCGCATTCTGGCCACCCTGCTGCGCCCGGACGCGGGACACGCCGAGGTCGGGGGGTTCGACGTGGTACGCAGGCCCCACGAGGTGCGTCGCCTGATCGGGTTGACCGGACAGTACGCGGCGGTCGACGAGGATCTGACCGGTACCCAGAACCTGGTGCTCATCGCACGTCTGCTGGGACTGGACCGGGCCGGTGCCCGTACGCGCGCGGCCGAACTGCTGGAGCGATTCGGGCTCGCCGACGCCGCCGACCGCCCCGTCAAGACCTACTCCGGCGGTATGCGCCGACGGCTGGACCTGTCCGCGAGCCTGGTCGGACGGCCGTCACTGCTGTACCTGGACGAACCGACCACCGGCCTCGACCCGCACAGCCGCAACGGCCTGTGGGACGTGGTGCGCGGGCTGGTCGAGGACGGGGTGACCGTGCTGCTGACCACCCAGTACCTGGAGGAGGCCGACCAATTGGCCGACGACCTGGTGGTCCT
>CALGOD010001038.1 GCA_937957845.1 uncultured Nocardiopsis sp. | reverse complement strand
CGCGTTCATTACGCTCGCTGTCCTTGTCGAATGCGGGGCGGAAACCGCCCGGGCGGTGCTCGACGCCCGTCACCACGCCGGCGAGGGGGGCGCGATTGACGTGCACGTTGAGGGGATTCATGAACACCGCGACCCGGATGCGCCCGTCGGGCTGGGGGTCGAGGCTCTGGACGACGCCGTCGGCCGCGGACAGCACGCGCCCGGTCGCCGGTCCCCGCTCGGGATCGCGGAAGAACCAGGTCATCCCCGCCGCCAGAGCGACGAGGGGGACGGCGAACGCGGTGCGGGCCCGGGATCCCCGGGCGGAAAGGACGGCGGCCCCGGCGGCGCCCAGCGCGGGCAGCAACCACGGGGCCGAGCCTTGAGCCATACCCAGGCACGGGCGCGCCGCGGGTCGGTGGGAGGCGGATGAGGAAGGTGGGTCGTCGTTCATCGAGCGCTTTCGTCGCGGGTCTGTCGGTTCGCCCGCACACCGGTCGCCACGGTGAGGAGGTCGGTCCGGGGCCGTCACCGGATGGGCTGGCGGGTCGGCGCCTTCGCGCCGCGCCCCACGGGTCGGTGGGGGCCGGCCGTTGGTGCGCTGGATGTGATTATCCCTGATTCCACCGCGACCGGGTCACGGCCGTGGAGAGCGCGCTCGGACACGCGTCCGGCACCAGGATCGTACGACAACTAGTCGATGGGCTCCAGGGTCAGGGCCACGGAGTTGATGCAGTACCGGGCGTCCGTGGGTGTGGCGTAACCCTCGCCGTAGAAGACGTGGCCGAGGTGGGAGTCGCAGGTGGCGCACCGCACCTCGGTCCGCACCATGCCCAGGGAGCGGTCCTCGTGCAGGGTGACGGCGTCGGAGTCGGCGGGATCGTAGAAGCTGGGCCACCCACAGTGGGAATCGAACTTCTCGTCGGAACGGAACAGTTCGACACCACAACCCCGGCAACGGTAGACCCCGGTGGTCTTGGTGTCCACATAGGCGCCCGTCCAAGGACGTTCCGTGGCCGCCTGTCGCAACACCGCGTACTCCTGGGCGTTGAGCCTTTCGCGCCATTCCTGGTCGGTGCGGGGGATGTCCTTGAGCCCCTCCCCGCTGTTCGGGGCCTTGTCCGCTGAGTCAGCCATACTCCCGACGCTACCTGGAATCGTGCCCGGATGCCGCCTCGGTCCCCGTCATGGCACTGTGCCGGTTATGGCGTGTAGGTCAGGTGCAAACCGCTTCGTGGTGACATACACCTAACTTCGTCTTTGGCGACGTTCAGTGATGAAAGTGGCGGGTACGGCTGTTATCAGGGTCAGTGGTCGAACGGCGCGCTAAGGCGGTGACATGGCCGTTACAGCTCAACAGATACTCGGAGTGGGCAGACGACCGCTGCGCGTGGGCAGGATCCGATACGGACTGTGGTGGGTCGACCAGGCCACCGCGGGAGCGAGGTCGTGGCTGTGGGCCATGGCGGCCGAGGCGGGCGCCGTCGGCCGCGAGTTGCGCTGGGCCGCCGAGCTCAGTGTTCGCGCCACGGTCACGCGAGTCGACCGGGCCAGGCCGGCACCCTGGAGTGATCGCGGACTGTTGCTCCTGGCCACGGTGTTGGCCGTGTGCTCGGTGGCGCTGGCGGTCCTCCTGGGGTTCGGCATGGCGCGGTGGGCGATGACCGCGTCGGGATTCCTGCCCTTCGTCGCCGTGGGTGCGCTGGTGGTGGGGGTCATGCTCCTACTGCTCGTGTACCTGGTGTTCGCCTCCAGACGAGGCTGTCGCTGAGCCGACTCCGAGAGGGGGAGGGACGCCCCGGGCGTCCCTCCCCCTTCTTCTTCGTCGCGGTGCGGTCTTCCCGTACGGGGGAGGCCCGTACGACCTCAGGCCTGGAAGTCGTAGCGCAGCACGTACGCCGAGCCGTCCATGGTGATCTCGTTGAACTCCACCGGTCTGTGCTCGACGGTCAGTGCGGTACGCACGGCCTCCAACACCGGGGTGCCCGGCGCCAGCCGCAGTTCCTCGTTCTCCTCGGGGGTGGGCATGCGCACGCGGATCTCCTCGGTGAAGTGGGCCGGTGCCCGTCCCATCTCCGCCAGACGTGCGTAGATGCCTCCGGGGCCGGTGTCGTGCTCGCGGACACGTCGGGCGGCCGCGGAGGCGCCGGCCTCCTCCAGGACGGCCAGGGGCAGGTAGGAGACCGAGCTCTGCACCGGTCTGCCGTCCACCAGGTAACGGCGTGAGCGCCGTAGCACGCCGGCACCCTCGGACAACCCCAGCGCGCGCGCCACGTGCTCCTCGGGAACGGTCTCCTCCACGAGCAGGCGGTCCACCTCGTAGCCCCGGTCGTCGCTGTCGGTCTCCCAGATCGCGCGTCCGGCGCCCCACAGCTCCTTGGAGAGGCGTCGGGCCCCATGCCTTCGCAGGGGCCGGAACAGGCGCACGTAGATCCCCGAGCCGCGCACGGCCACGGCCAGGCCCTCGTTGATCAGTACGGAGAGCGCCTGCCTCGCGGTCGCCCGTGCGACGCCGTGGCGTTCCATGAGGGCGTTCTCCCCGGGTAGGCGGTCGCCGTCGGCGTACCGTCCGGAGCGGATCTGTTCACGTATTTCCTCGGCTATCTCGCGGTAGACCGGAGGGGATCCGTTTTCGGACGTCGGCACCACGTTCATCCTCTCGGCCGGGGGGCCAAGCCGGTAAGCCCCGTCAATGCGGTGTGTCCCTTGATCGATCCTGGTACTTCCAGTGGATGACACACCTCGGGTATGTCCGGTTAAGGGATGGTTCATGCGTGACCACGGGGTGACCGAAACCGACCGGTTACCGGCGTGTCCCCGGCAGCCGATCTATTCCCTGGTGTAACGGGCGAACAGGTTGCCCCGTGCCTCCAGTAGGTGTGCCAGCCGCACGGGTGTGCTCGGGGCAGGCGCGTGGGCCGGGGTCCCCTGTGCGCCCGGTACCCCCGCGACGATGCGGGGAGCACCCGAGCCCAGTAGCAGCGGGCTCAGTGTCAGGCACAGCGCGTCCCGCAGTCCC
>CALGOD010001037.1 GCA_937957845.1 uncultured Nocardiopsis sp. | reverse complement strand
CACTCCCGTTTTTGTGTCCGTTTTGTGGGGGTTTCTGGGTTGCGATAATGGGACGTTAACGAAAACCAGGAGAAGAACCGGGCCGGTGTCTCTGTCCCGCCCATCTCGTCGGCCCCCGCCATGCCCGTCGTGGCGGTGGTCCTAGTGCTTCTTGTCCGTCACGGCCTTGGCCACATCCTGGATGGCCTTGCGAACAAGGTGCAAGCTGCCCTCAGGGACGTCATGGGTTTCGCGCAGGTCGGCCAGGTTCAGTTGGTAGACCATCGTGGGCATCGGACCGAAGGGGCCATCGGCGTCGATCGTGACCGTGTGAATCTGCGGAGCGTCTTCGCTGAGAAGCTCAAAGCCTCGGCCTAGCGGCCACACCAGTCGGTGCCCGGGACCAAGCGATGCGACGCCGTTCCGGAGCCGCTCCTGCACTCTGGCGCCATTGAACTGGCTTTCGGTTGGCAGGCTCGGCTCGAAGGTGGCGCGGACATTGTGGGCGAAGGTGGGGCCCGCATTGCCTAGCACCAGGTTGAGCAGCGTGCCCTGGTGCTGATCGGCACGTACATCCGCCCAGACGTAGGGTTGGGCCGCGTCCTTGCGCATCTCGCGTTGGAGCTCGGTCTGAGCTTTGGCGGCGTTCGCCGCCCGCGCGGTGTAGAAGAGCGCGATCAAGGCGATGCCCGCGGCGACGAACGCTGCGATCGCCGCCGCGAGGCCCGAGAGAGCGGAAACAGTTTCTGGCTCCATGCCCGCCATGTTCCTAGGTAGAGGGGACAGTTCGCCATGGATATCTGCGATGGCGCTCGGAAGGTGGCGATGGGCACGATCCACCGGCTGGAGACCGGCACCGCCGTACCCACTCTCGGCCAGGCGTGCGAGGCGTTCCTCGCCGGGATCGCCAACCCCGACACCGCCGCACTCAGCCACTCCGGGACCACAACCGCCACCTCTCCACACCACACGCCAGCAGGCCATTGTCCCCGACCCCACGGAAACACCGCACCCGCCGAGGAAACCGGTTTACGCAGGCAGAGGGGGGCTGTCTAGGTCAAAGCAAACGCGCGATGGGCGCCAGGAAGGCACTGGTCTCAATCTCTTGGGATGTGCCTCCCGCCAGCACAATCCCAGCCGCTTCCTCCTGCGTTCGCAGCAGTTCGGGCTGTGACAACCCCCTCAGCGCATCGACTACGTCGACAACGGGATATTCGCGGCGGTCGGCAAGGTACCGTGCCACAGTGCGAGCTGCGGGACGCGGCAACGCCACTTCCTTGGGAACCTGCGCATCAGCTGCGAGGAATGCAGTCACGACCTCCCATGCCAGGTAGAAGGTCTCAACGAAGCTACCGTCGTATGGCAGAGGGCAGACAACCAGGTTCCGGTTCTCATCCTTGAAGATACGATCCGACTTGCCCTGGGAGGCAGGGACGATGCCCACGCGCAGTCCCCTGGCTCCTTGCAAGGCAGACTGATTGATCTTTACGGTGGTTCCGACCCAGTAGTCGGTCTCGGTGGCTCCCAGGAACAGGTCAGCCCGCCACAGACCGCTGATGCTCTGGGGTAGGTCGCTCCCGCGTCCCCTCTTCCTGAAGACCGCAGCAGCAGAAGCCAGATGGCGTTTGAGCTTGACTGGGCGTCCTCTCGAACCAGACAACAACAAGGAGTCGTTTGTCAGGAGTTCAGCTGCTGTCTCGATGAGCTGCTGTGATCCGGCCTTCTCTGCCCCGAACAAGATCGAGCCGAGGTTGTTGCCGCGCACGTTGCAGAGCTTGAGAGCATCCGTTACCCGTTCGGCCACCGCTTCGTCCCCGCGGCGAACGGCATCGTGTACCGCATACTCGAAACAGATCCCTGTGTCACCATCGCCCCGGCGCTGCAAGCGGGGAAGCATCTTCAGCTTTACCCCTTCTCTGCCGCCTGCCTCATTCACCACGTCGGCCTTGAGTGAATACAAGATGCCGATCAGGATCGGTCGGACAACGGCGGTGATAGCCGAGACCTCATCGGCGACGGGGTTCAACTGTTCTTCACTACGGATTTGCACAGGATGAACAGTAGTCAACTCACAGCCGTTTTGGCCTTACTTCCGTCCTTTTGTGCTGAGACAGTTGGATACAGCGTTCCTGGTACTTCGCCAAACCGCAGTCGAACAGATTCAGAGCGTTATATCTCAGCATGGAGCAAGACCGCTGATCCACCGATTGCCCCTTGGTGGAGTCGGGCCTACTGGGCGCGCGCTGGAACCCGTAGCGCACGTTCCTGCTCAGTTGTTACCCGCGCCCCTGTCATGCCGTGGAGCCGTCAGTGTCTGCCTCGCGCGCTGCCTTGTAGCTCCAGCGACGCCAGGAGCCCGCGGACGTGCACGCGGGCCGCATCGGTGAACACCTCTTGGGTGAGGTTGTGGCGCAGGCATGCCAGCGCCACCGGCTTCGGCACCTCGGAGTCCTCCTGGAGCATCTCGAAGACCGCGTCGATGTAGTCCGGCAGCAGCGGTGTGGGCTCGTTGGCCAGCTCCGCGAACCGGTGGGTGATGTCGGCCGGCAGGTCGCAGAACTCGGTTTCGTCGCCGTATCGACGCCAGTCATGGACCAGCGTGCCGTAGAGCGCGTAGAGGAACAGGAAATCCATCTGCCTTCTTTCTGACGTAGCTACGTCATGCCGCGGGCACGCCGTCGCGGGATGCGGGCGCGGTGGCGGCCTGGCTGGCCACAGCGATACACCAGTGGGCG
>CALGOD010001036.1 GCA_937957845.1 uncultured Nocardiopsis sp. | reverse complement strand
GGCGGCGACTGACCAGGGCGGGGCCGTCCCTTCCACGGCCCCGCCCTGGTCTGCGTCGGGGCGGGCCGCGACGCTTCCTTCGGTAAAGCGGGCCGGACCACAGCAGCCGCCCCGCCCTGTCGCGTCACGCGGTCCGGCCGTCGCACTCCACGGCGGCCGGACCGTTCCGAAGAAGAACTTGTCCACCACCAAACACCTCCCGCTCCGCGGCCGGGTCGTCCAGGAACACGCCGTGATCCACACGATCCAGGACACGTGAAAGGCGGTCGAGGTGGTCCTGACGCGGTCTCAGTGCGGGCCAGGGGGAGCAGGCACCCCCGGCCCGGCTCACCACGAACCAGCGGTTGATCGTGCTCGGAGACCGGATCTCACCCGGTAAGAGCGCCCTGGTGATCGGGGTGGTCGAGGACATCGTCCTCCTCCCTGACGCCGCCCCACCGATCACGAGAATCATCGTCGACAACGGGTAGGACAGCAGAAGAGACGCCCACCAGGCGAAGACGGAGTATGACGGCCTGGGGGTACGGCGGAGTCCTTCGGGCTCAACGATGTGGCAGTCACTGGTCTCCCGCCGGAGCTTCGTCACCGTGTCCGGGGACTCACCCGAAATCGTCACACGACTGTGAACAGCACCGATGTCACATGTCCCAACTTTGAGACAACCATGAACACATGCTGGATCAGCCTTCGTTCGGAAGCATCCACACCAAGCCGGCGCCTGCCGGCACCACTGCCGCGAACGAGCCGTCCGCAATCCGTGACATCCTGGACTCACAACTGGAGCATCAAACCGATATCCGTAAGCGGGTGGCCCAGCAGTATGGGAAAGTGACAGAGGAGCACAGAGGAAGCGAAGAGAACGACATGGCAGACGGAACGGTCCCTTCGCGGCCGACAGGTGTATCACCTGCCACATCAGCGCGGATGTCACGACAGAAGCGGCGGGACACGGATCCGGAGATGCAACTCCGCCGAGCTCTGCACCGTATGGGGCTGCGCTATCGGGTCAATCAGCCGCTGCCGGGCATGCCGCGCAGGCGCGCCGACGTGACCTTCACGCGCGCTCGGGTGGCCGTTTTCGTCGACGGTTGCTTCTGGCATCGCTGTCCGATTCACGCGACGACCCCAGCCAACAACGGCAGCTGGTGGGCCCGCAAACTCGCGGGCAACGTCGCCAGGGATCGTGAGACCGATGCAAAGCTTCGCGAGGCTGGTTGGACGGTACTCCGTTTCTGGGAACACGAGGACATGGAGGTTGCTTCCATCAAGGTCGCTCGAGTCTTGTCGGAACGGTCCAAAACCAAGTGACATCCTCCGGGCAAGAGTTTTCCACACCGGTCCGGTCCTCACCAAAGCCTCCAGGGGGCCAGGTCGCCCCCCGGAAGCGATTCAGTTCCCGACAACAGAGGAGAAGAAACCGATTGAAGGGTCTTGCGGTGTCCCCAGGAGCACTGCCCGGTCGAGAAAAGTGTTGCCGGCCTCACAACTTGTTTCCGGCAAAAGCACACACGCGTAACATGCGGCCAGGTTCAGGGCGTCTACTCCACTCGCCTCCGACTCCATGCACGGGGGGTCCTGGGAACACCACAAAGCTCGATTCAGTGCCGCCTCCAGAGAAGAACGCAGTCGCGCGTATTCTCCTTGAGCAGTCACCCCTCCGAGACTACCGGCCGAATCGCTCGTGGCGGTGTAGACGAGCACTCCTGCCATACCTTTTCCGTTGTCCTTGGAAACGTAAAGCCGTTCGCGCAGCGACGCAGCAGGATAACCGGCTTCCAGACTCCACTCGTTGATCAATATGTGTGCAAGGGTGTGTAGAAGGACGTATCTTGGAGTGATCGGAGATTCGATTCCGTCAACCGTGGCCGAGGGGGACGACTCTCTGGCTCTGCGGCGCAACAAATTGGTGTGGGCTTTTCTGATCCGCTCCACTCGTGCCACGGGACCTTCCTGTTTTTCCCAATGGTCGAGCAGTTCGGCATCGAGCGTGAGAAAGACCCCTTCCCCGCTCACCTCGATCGCCGGTAGCCAGTTCTTCTCCTCGAGCGCCAAAGCAGCCAGCCGCCGGTCGGGTCCCAGCATGTCCGGCGCTTTCACTCGGGTGAATCCCTGGAGGGCACGGACCTCTCGTAGCCGTCTTACCTGCATGCTCCGTTCGATCCCGAAGGGAAGTGAAGTCTTCGGATCCCCGGGTGGTCTGACGCATTCGAAGTCATTCCCTCGTTCCGTCACCCCTGTACCGAAAAGCAATTGCTCGTACTCTTCACGGCGGAGACGTTCTGACGGTTCGAAGCCGTCATGTTCCTCGGCAGGGCGTTCCTCGGCCTCGAAATTCATCCGGTGCCGTACTGCTTCGATGACGTCTTGGGTGGTGAAACGTGTCCCCGCCACAATCTTGTTCTTCTCGACGATCTGATCGATGACCGATTCATCGATTCCCTGTTCGACCAGGGTTTCCAGGGTTTGGTAATGTCGCTGAATCCGTTTCTGCAGGGTTGCCGACCACGGCGGGATGGACAGAGCGGATCGGTTGACCGGGAACCAGGCTGCGGAAGAACCACGTTGCAGGGTTCGAGGTGTTGCCGGACAGCCGGGCTGTTCGCTGTTGCGTCCCAACCAGGGGCGCCGTCCGGTGCAGGGGATTCCCAGAGATTCCATGGCCCTACGGCCGAAGGCACCTTCCAGGGATGCCTCTTTACCACAGGAACAGCGAACGACAACCGAGCGCAACGAAGCTGTTCTTCCGGTGGTGTGGAGGGTGAGTTCATGCCGGCCCCGCTGATCCGGCTCCACCGGCGAGGTCTTCTTGTGCACCCAGGCGAAGTACGGGAAGTCGTCGAGATGTCCATTCTCGCAAGCGATCACGAATCGGGACGGGGTCAACGGTGTT
>CALGOD010001035.1 GCA_937957845.1 uncultured Nocardiopsis sp. | reverse complement strand
CCGCTGAGGAGCATCGTCACGGCCACCGCGGCCAGCACCGCCAGCACACAGGCCAGGAGGATCTTCAGCACCAGGGTGGAACGTCTGACCCCCCGATGGTTGAGCACGGTCAGCGCGAGCACGGCGCCCGCCGCCACGGGTCTCTCCCATCCAGGCAGGAGATAGGAGGCGAAGGTCAGCGCCATGGCGGCACAGGAGGCGATCTTGCCGACCACGAAGGACCAGCCCGCCAGATAGCCCCACAGCTCCCCCAAACGCTCACGTCCGTAGACGTAGGCTCCGCCGGACTCGGGATGGCGGACGGCCAGCCTCGCGGAGGAGACGGCGTTGCAGTAGGCGACGGCACCCGCGATGAGGATCGCCACGGGAAGCCAGGCCCCCGCGCCGAGCGCGGCCGGAGCGAAGACGGTGAACACTCCGGCGCCGAGCATCGCGCCCGCGCCGATGGCGACGGCGTCCACCATGCCGAGGACTCGGGCGGGTCCGGCCTGGGATCCGGAAGAGGTGGGCAACAGGTCTCCTTGCGTGGGTGCTCCCGGCGCTCGCCGGGGTGACGCGCCCTTGCCGGACGTCTTCCGGACGGGCACGCCGCTACCTCGGACGTGACGGTGGACCTCGTGTGCCGGCCGGCGCACCCTCCCCTCGTCACGGCCCCTTCCGAGTGTGCCCGATACCGGCGACCACCGGGTGCAAAGGGCTCGTACCGAGGGTGGCCGGTTGCGGTCCACACCGTTTCGCACACACGTGGGCCCGGGCCTGTACCGGCCCGGGCCCACCCCGTGTCCGTCCCGCGACCCGTCACGGCCGCCGTGATCACCCCGCTCAGGTGGGGCGCCAGGGAGAACCGGTGTTGTCGTTGATGTCCTCGGCGGCGACCTGACGGAGTTGACGTGAAAGGTCGGACAGGGCACGCGAGACCGCGAGCTCCTCACCGATCTCGGGTACGTCCAGGTCCGTGGGGTGCTTGCGGGCCATCCCGTGTCCCCTCAGGGCCGTCCCGTCGTCCGCGACCAGGTCCACCTCGGCCCAGGTCCGCGCGCTGTCGGCCTCGGTCTCCTCGGCGACGACGACGTCGACGGTCCACCGCTTCGTCGTCTGCATGTCATCGGCCTCCTCATGAGATGTCCGCGCCCGTACCGTCGGGCGGGTGTTCGATGTGCGCGTCCGGGCCCGGGTAGACCAGGGACTCGTGCCCCGGGTCGGAGTCGGACCAGCGCACCTGGTACGGGGGCGATCCATCGGTGCCCCGGATTCCGGTGATGACGCCCGTCCTGCGGTGAAGGTCCTCACGCGGACTCTCCACCACCAATCGGTCCCCTACCTGTGCTCGCATGAATTCCCCCGCAAACGTCGGATACCTCCATCTTCGACATTCCTGCCGCGAAGTCCGGAAGGTTGGGAACTTCATTCATGGGGCGATACGAGAATTTTGTCCATCACACCGTGCCGTGCAGGCCTGGTAGCGTCACGGCGTGGCCCAGCACTACTTCGACTCCGATCCGGGCGCGGCCAGCCGCCCCTCCACCGCCGACCTGGTCCTGCCGGACCTGCACCTGCGGCTGCACACCGACCGGGGCGTGTTCTCCCCCGACAAGGTCGACCTGGGCACGCGGGTGCTGCTGGAGACCGTCCCGGCCCCGCCCCAGAAGGGGCGCCTGCTCGACCTGGGCTGTGGTTACGGCCCCATCGCACTGACCATGGCCTCGCGGGCACCCTCCTCACGGGTGCTGGGGGTGGACGTCAACTCCCGTGCCGTGGAGCTGGCACGGCGCAACGCCACCGAACACGGCCTGCACAACGCACGTTTCACGGTGGTCACGCCCGAGGGCTCCCCCACCGACGACGCGATCTCTCAAGAGGACCTGCTGGGCCCCTTCGACGCGGTGTGGTCCAACCCGCCCATCCGCGTGGGCAAGGGGGTGCTGCACGCGATGCTGCGCACCTGGTTGGGAAGGCTGACCCCCCAGGGCGTGGCCCACCTGGTGGTGCAGCGCCACCTGGGCGCGGACTCGCTGCACACATGGCTGGAATCCCAGGGGCTGCCCACCGAACGTGTGGCCTCACGGGCGGGCTTCCGTGTGCTGGCGGTACGGCGATCTGAGGCTTGAAGCCTCTTTTGCCATGATGTGTCCCGGGTCATGCGTGCGGGCACGCGCGGTGACCGGTACTCTGTGGCGAACAACCGACCCCCCGGGGCCGACCCCGGGCACACCCGCCGAGGAACACACCGCAGTTGAGCACGCAGTTGCGTCCCACCGACGTCAAACGCCTGAACCGCCAGTGGCGCAGGCGCACCGAGGGGCGACTCGCCCTTCTCGTCGAATCGGTCACCCAGCCCTTCAACCTGGGATCGATCCTGCGCACCTGCGCGACGTTCGGGGTGGACCGGCTCTGGCTCACCGGTAACAGCGCCGACCCCGCCGACCCCAAGGTCGGCAAGACCGCCCTGGGCACCGCCACGAAGGTCGAGCACACACGGCTGGACTCCACCGCCCAGGCCCTGACCGCCGCCCGCGACGAGGGATACCGCATCGTCGCGGTCGAGCTGGCGGACGGTGCCGTGCCGCTGCACGCCGCCCCTTTGGACGCGGACGTGTGCCTGGCGGTGGGCGCCGAGGACCACGGCTGTTCCCCCGCTCTGCTCAAGGGCGCGGACGCCATCACCTACATCCCGCAGATCGGGCGGGTGGGATCCCTGAACGTGGCCGTCGCCACCGCGATCGCACTCGCCGAGGCCCGCCGCAGGGAATGGGCCTCCCTCGGTGGAGAGGCCGACACCCCCGTGGGCGCCTGAGAGGAACTTCCCTCCCGCTCCCGGTGTTGTCCTTCCACGAAGCAGGACCGCTTCGACCGCACAGACGCGCAAAGGCGCAGAGAGAGGAACAGTGGACCCGTCCCGAAGTACCGGCAGCATCCTTCGAGGATGCTGCGACCCAGACGACGAGCCCCCCTCTACGGAGGGCGCGCACCTTCGTAGGAATCCGATCCGAAGGCGGAACCAGGCGGTGCGTGCCCGATGATGAGCACCATTCTCAGCATCGCCTTCGGAGCCTTGGTGGTCTTCCTGATCACCGTCGCGACGGGATACTTCGTCGCACAGGAATTCGGCTACATGGCCGTGGACCGCTCGCGCCTGCGAGCGCGGGCCGCAGCAGGTGACACCGGAGCCGAACGGGCCCTGGACATCACCGGACGCACATCCTTCATGCTCTCCGGCGCCCAACTGGGCATCACCGTGACCGGCCTGCTGGTGGGTTACGTGGCCGAGCCCATGATCGGCCAGGGGGTCGGCGAACTCCTCGGCGGTGTCGGAGTCCCCTCCGGCACCGGCGTGGCCGTCGGCACCGTCCTGGCCCTGTTGTTCTCCACCATCGTGCAGATGATCTTCGGAGAGCTCTTCCCCAAGAACCTCGCCATCGCCCGTCCCGAACCGGTGGCGCGCCGGCTGGCGCTGTCCACGAGGATCTACCTGAAGATCTTCGGCCCGGTGATCTGGCTGTTCGACCAGGCGGCGATCCTGCTGCTCAGGGCGGTACGCATCGAACCGGTCGAGGACGTCCAGCACGCGGCCACGCCCCACGACCTGGAGAGCATCATCGCCGAGTCCCGGGAGAGCGGGGACCTGCCCGCCGAGCTGTCCACCCTGCTGGACCGCACCCTGGACTTCCACGAACGCACGGCCGGGCACGCGATGATCCCGCGCCCGGAGGTGACCACCGTGGAGGAGGGCGAACCGGTCAGCCGGGTCGTGGAACTGATGGCCTCGGGCCACTCCCGCTTCCCGGTCCTGGGCCAAGGCGTGGACGACATCGTGGGCGTCATCTGCCTACGCGACGTACTCGCCCTGGGCGACCGCGACCTGTCCGACGTCAGCGTCAGGCAGGTGGCACGGGAGACCGTGATGGTCCCCGCCTCCCTGCCGCTGCCGGTGCTGCTGGACCGACTGCGCGAGGCCGAGGAGGAGTTCGCCTGCGTCGTGGACGAATACGGCGGTCTGGCCGGCGTCATCACCACCGAGGACCTCGCCGAGGAACTGGTCGGCGAGATCGCCGACGAGCACACCCCGGAGGAGGAGTCGCCCGCCTACCTGGAGGGCGAGGGCTCCTATCTGGTCCCCGGCGCACTGCACATCGACGAGGTCGAGCGTCTGATCGGCCACGACCTGCCCTCCGGCGACTACGAGACCGTGGGCGGACTGGTCATCCACGAGCTGCACCGACTGCCCGAGGTGGGCGACAGCACCCTGATCGTCCTGCCCCGCCCCGCCGGCGCGCACGAGGACGACCCCGACATGGCGCTGACCCTGACCGTCAACACCGTGCAGCGACACGTCCCCCACACCGTGGAACTACGCCTGCGTGAGGCGGCCGAGAGCGAAAGGCAGGTGCGCGCATGAGCGACATGAACGTGTGGTTGGCCCTGGGCCTGACCGCCCTCTTCATCGTGCTCAGCGCGTTCTTCGTGGCCATCGAGTTCGCACTGGTGGCGGCCCGCCGCTACCGGTTGGAGAAGGCCGCCGAGACGAGCCTGTCGGCGCGGGCCGCGCTGCGCAGCGCACGCGACCTGTCGCTGCTGCTGGCCGGCTCACAGCTGGGCATCACGCTGTGCACCCTGGCGCTGGGCGCGGTCTCCAAGCCCGCCGTCCACCACCTGCTGCAACCCCTGTTCAGCGGCCTGCCCGAGACCGTCGGATACGTGGTCTCCTTCGTGCTGTCCCTGATCGTGGTGACCTTCCTGCACCTGGTGGTGGGTGAGATGGCGCCCAAGTCCTGGGCGATCTCCCACCCGGAGAAGTCGGCGACCCTGCTGGCGATACCGATGCGGGCCTTCATGTGGTTCACCCGCCCCCTGCTGGTGATGCTCAACGGCATGGCCAACTGGTGCCTGCACCGGGTCGGAGTGGACGCCGTGGACGAGCTGTCGGCCGGACACGGACCGGAGGACGTGCGCGAACTGGTGGAGCACTCGGCCAAGGCCGGCGCGCTGGACCCCGAACGACGCGACCAGCTCGCCACCGCGCTGGAAGTCAACTCCCGCCCGCTGGACGAGATCGTCACCCCCCGTCAGGAGATCGCCTGGGTGACTCCGGAGGCGGGTGTGGAAGAGATCAAGCGGGTGTCGCAGGAGTCCACGCACCTGCGCCTGGTGGTGATGGACCAGGACGAACCCGTCGGCGTGCTGCACGTGCGCGAGGTGTTGGCGAGCCCGCCGCAGACCACCGCGGCCGACCTGATGCGGCCGGTGCTCACCCTGCCCTCGCAGACACCGATGTACACGGCGATGAGCATCATGCGGGAAAGCCGCAGCCACCTGTCGCTGGTGGAGTCCGACGGCCGGGTGATCGGTCTGATCACCCTCCAGGACATCCTGAACCGGCTGCTGCTACTGGAAACGGTCGCCTGAGCCGGGCCCCGCCGGGGCACGCGCCACAAGACCACACGAGGGGGAGGACACCCGAGGTGTCCTCCCCCTCCGCACGGGCGGGACGCGGCGCGGTGAACGCCGACGCCCACCCGCCGACCACTAGGCGGCCTTGGCCGTCAAGGTCACCTCGATGTTGCCGCGAGTGGCGCGGGAGTAGGGGCACATCTGGTGGGCCCCTTGGACCAGCTCCTCGGCCTTGGCCTGGTCCACCCCCGGAATGGTGACGGTGAGCTCCACGGCGATGTCCAGACCCTCCTCGGACTTGCCGAGGCTGACCTTGCTGTCGATGCTGGAACCCTCCACGTCGGTGCCGTCCTTACGGGCGACCGCCTTGAGCGCACCGTGGAAGCAGGCACCGTAACCCACCGCGAAGAGCTGCTCGGGGTTGGTCCCGGGACCGTCGTCGCCGCCCACGCCCTTGGGCACGGACAGGTCCACCTCCAAACGACCGTCGTCGGTGCGGCCGTGCCCCTTGCGTCCCTCACCGGTGACGGAGGCGTGGGCTGTGTACATCACGTCGTATGCCATGGTTGCCTTTCTCCTTGACGACACACGGTCATGGTCGTCGGCTGTGTTCCGATGCGGGGCCGGGACCGACCTCGGCACGCCAGGTGCCTCGGGTCCTGGCCTCCACCGAACGTGTGAGTCGGCCGAGCGCGTCCCGCAGCACCTCGGCCTGGTCCGAGGTCAGATCGACGGCGCCCAGGACCCGTTCCGGGACGTCCACGGCACGCGCACGAAGGTCACGCCCCCCGCGCGTGGCCGAAACCTCCACGACACGCTCGTCGACGGCGCTGCGCTCACGGGTCAACAACCCGGCACCCTCCAGACGGCGCAGCAGCGGCGAGAGCGTTCCCGAGTCCAGATGCAGGGCACGCCCCAGTTCCTTGACGGTGAGGGTCCCCCGCTCCCACAACACGAGCATGACCAGA
>CALGOD010001034.1 GCA_937957845.1 uncultured Nocardiopsis sp. | reverse complement strand
CGTCACGGGGAACCCCTCGTGTCGGGCCCCCGTCGGAGGAGAGGTGAGCGGCCGGGCAGGACGGCCGGGCTTCCTCCACCGTTCTTCCCAGCGGCGCGGAGGGGCCCGGGCCCGGCCGCAGACCCCTCCCGGCCGTCGTCGCCTCCCCACGGCTTTCGACCTTCGGTTCCCCCGTCGTCGGGGCGCCCCGACTGGTGAAACGCCGGTGGGCGGCGCCGAAGAGGTGCGGATCTGTGCGTTCTTCGGAGTTCTTCCCCATCGCCGGCCCCGCCGTGCCTACGATCTCGACGACGATGCCGGGACGGACTGCGGGTGGGGAGGCCCATGAGGGGGCTGGGGGAGTTGGAGGCGGCCATCATGGACGTGCTGTGGCGATCGCGGGAACCGCTGTCGGTGCGCCGGATCCGAGAGAGCATGGTCTACGACCGGGAAGGGGCCTACACGACCGTGATGACGGTGGCCGGCATCCTCTTCCACAAGGGACTGCTGGACCGCGAGAAGGACGGTCGGGCCTGGGCGTACTGGCCACGCGAGTCGCACGCCGAGTACACCGCCAGGATGATGGACGAGGTCCTCAACGCCGGACCGGACCCTGGTGCCACTCTGCTGCGTTTCGTGGAGCGCTTCAGCGACGAGGACATGGTGCGCTTCCACCGTGTCCTCAGCCAGGTCCGGGACCGCCGGGGCATCGTCGGATGACCGGTGCCGGAGGCTCTTCGTCCTTCGGGTCATCCCAGGACCCAGCTGCGGCCCTCCGCGGCGAGCTTCTCCACCAGGGTGGCGCTGTCGTGCTCCTTGGCGAACAGGTGCTCGGGTCGGGTGATCGGCACGATCCACAGCCACCGCACGGGATCCCCGTGGAAGGAGAGTCCCGAGGTGTCCGGCGGTAGGTGTCGAGGATCGGTGACCAGGGGAGAGGGATCCTCCAGAAGCAGGACCGCCCCCGCGCCGCCGCGCATGGCCCTGTCCTCGGGGTTGTCCAGCCACTTGACGGTGTGTCCGGTGCCGAACCAGGTCACCGCCCGCCAGGGGAAGGCGCCGATCCACCGGAAGACGCGGGCCGCGTGGTGGGCCGGCAGGGTCGTGGCCAGCGCCAGCTCCACCCGGGCGTGCTGGGAGGTGTCGGCCATGTACCGGTCCAGGGTGGGCATCCGTTGGCCGCACATCCCGACGGTGGACAGGATCGTGAACGGACGCCCGGCCGTGGGCGGGCGCTCCGAGACGCGCAGCAGCGGCGGGTGGCCGTCGGACACGTCCCAGTAGTGGCCGGGCTCTCCCACATGCCGGTTCAGGTGGCTGAGCACCGTGCGCTGCACACTGCGCCAGGCCCCTGAGGCGCGCCGCCAGTCCCAGTAGGCCTCGGCGTGGACCACCCGAGGCCACAGTTGTCCGCGCACCGAGTCCAGTTCCCAGGCGTAGGCGCTGCGACCGATCGCCTCGCGCGCGTACCCGGGCAGGCCACTGTCGGCCTCGGCCCAGCCGGGGATGACGGCGAGAAGCCCCTCCTCGTCGATGAGCGCGACCCCGTCCCCCTCCTCGAACCACACGGCGCGCAGGTGGTCGGGGTCGAAGCGCGGACGTCCCTGGGGGTGCTTGGTGTAGGCCTCGGGCATGAGCGGTGCCCGACCTTCGTACAGTCCGGCGGACTCACTGGTGAGGGGGGCGCTCTCGTGGTTGGCCAGCCATACGGGGACGCGGATGCGGCCCCGTGCGTCGAGCAGATAGGCGGCTGTCGTGTGGGAGTCGCACTCGACGACGACCCTGCGGCTCTGGTACGGGCTGATCTCGTCGAGCAGGACGTCGATCCCTGTCACCGGCCCTCCCACACGCCGATCCCGGTTGTTCGATTCGGCGGACCCGTCCGGCCCGTCCGCACAGCACGTAGAATCGACGGTAGTGCCCTGACAGGCGGAGCTGCAGCGCGACGGCGTATAGGTCGTATAACGACCCGGGTCGCCACCGCACCGCGCCGGGCGCCGGACCACCGACTCCACGTTCTACGGAATGTCTATGCCCGCCGAGCTCACCTTTGTCGCCCCCCGACGTGCCAAGCCTCCCCGGCACCTGGCCGACCTCAGCCCCGAGGAACGGGCCGAGGTCGTCAGCGAGCTGGGGGAGAAGCCCTTCCGGGCCAAGCAGCTCGCCCGACACTACTTCGGCGCGCTGGAGTCGGACACCTCGGCGATGACCGACCTGCCCGCCTCCTCCCGGGAGAAGTTGGGCGAGGCGCTGTTGCCCACGCTGCTCACCCCGGTGCGCCACATCACGTGTGACGACGGGATGACCCGTAAGACCCTGTGGAGGGCCTTCGACGGGGTGTTGTTCGAGTCGGTGCTCATGCGTTACCCCGACCGCGTCACCCTGTGCATCTCCTCGCAGGCCGGATGCGGCATGAACTGCCCGTTCTGCGCCACCGGCCAGGCCGGGCTGACACGCAACCTGTCCACCGGCGAGATCGTCGACCAGGTGGTCGCCAGCGCCCGTGACCTGGCGCGCGGAGAGGTCGCCGGGGGCCCGGGGAGGATCAGCAACATCGTCTTCATGGGCATGGGCGAGCCCATGGCCAACTACAAGCGCGTGCTGCAGACGGTGCGACGCATCACCGATCCGGTCCCGAACGGACTGGGCATCTCCCAGCGTGGTGTGACCGTGTCCACGGTCGGTCTGGTCCCGGCCATCGACAGGCTCATCGAGGAGAGGATGCAGGTCCGTCTGGCGGTCTCCCTGCACGCTCCCGACGACGAACTGCGCGACGAACTGGTGCCGGTCAACACCCGCTGGAAGGTCGGCGAGGTACTGGACGCGGCCTGGCGCTACGCCGGGACCACCGGCCGTCGGGTCTCCATCGAGTACGCGCTGATCAAGGACATCAACGACCAGGCCTGGCGTGCGGACATGCTGGGCGAGCTCCTCAAGGGCCACCTGGCGCACGTCAACCTCATCCCGCTCAACCCCACGCCCGGGTCCAAGTGGACGGCCTCGCGCCCCGAGGACGAGCGCGAGTTCGTACGGCGACTGCGGACGCACGGGGTGCCGGTCACCGTCCGTGACACCCGTGGTCAGGAGATCGACGGAGCATGCGGACAGCTCGCGGCGGCCGAGACCTGATCGGTCGCCCCTCACCGGGTGGGAGCGCGGGATGACCGAGACCGCGTTGGCCTTCGCGGTCGCGCTCCTCTCCGGGCTCGTCCCGGTGGTCAATATCGAGCTCTACCTCGTGGGCGCCGTCGTCGCGGTGGACGACGGCGCCCTGGTCGCCATGGCGGTGGCGGCCGGTCTGGGCCAGACCTTCGGCAAACTGCCCTACTACTACGCGGGCCGGGGAACGCTCTCCACGCCGTGGCTCCGGCGCAGGACCCGTACCCCCGGCCGGTGGAGCGCGCGGGCGGCGGAGTGGCGGCACAAGGCCGAGGAACGGCCGGTGTGGGGAGCGGGTCTGCTGGCGTTGAGTTCCTTCGCCAGCGTCCCACCGTTCATGGTGGTCTCGGTGCTGGCCGGGGTGGTGCGGATGAACCTCCTCCTGTTCTGCGTGGTCACCTTCGTCACCCGCACCGCCCGCTTCCTCATCGTGGTGCTCGCCCCCGCCTGGGGGCTGTCCTTCCTGTCGGACTGACGACGGACCGGTCGGCCGAGGTGGACCCCAGGACGGATCACCGTCCGGACGCCTCCGTCCGCGCCGGTGGCCGCCGGTCCTCTGGGTCCTGTCGGCGGATCAGGCGGTGGACAGGTCCCGGCGGCGGAAGCCCGCCAGGGCGAACGCGCCGGCGGCCAGTACCGCGATCAGCGCGAGGACCACCGGCAGGACCTCGAACTCCTCACTGGGCGGCTTGGGCAGCATCTCGAATCCGCTCAGGTTCACCAGCCGGTCGTCCAGACCGAGCAGAGCACCGAACATCGAGACCAGGAGGCTGTACCCCAGCCACGCCCACACCAGGGGAAGCAGGCGTGGCGCCACCCCCATCAACACCGCCGTCAGCGCGGCGAACAGCAGCACCGCGGGCAGTCCGGCCAGTGAGGCCCCGACCATGGTGCCCGTCCAGGAGGAGTCCTCCAGGGCCATCGAGGCGCTCGCTCCCAGGCCGAGTCCGCCCACCATCACGATCAGCGCCGAGGACAGCACGCTGACCAACAGCGCGTTGCCGAACCAGCTCACTCTGCCGACCGCGGTGGACAGGGTGAGTTCCGCCCGTCCGGAGGCCTCCTCGGCCCGTGCCCGCATCACCGAGAGGACGGCGTAGGCCGAGGCCGCCATCAGCACGTAACCGGACATGACGCCGAGGAAGCCCTTCGTGAGGTCCGCGGCGGCGTCGCCGAGGAAGGCGACCAAGTCGGGGTTCTCCTCCATCATCCCCTCCACCTCGCTCACCAACGAGCCGAACGCGAGGGTGAAGAGGAAGGTGGCGACCGTCCAGACGAGGATGGCACCGCGCTGCTGGTGCAGGTGCAGCGCGAACGTGTTGCCCAAAAGCGCGCCCGCACCGGACGGGCCGGGCCGGGCGGCGAACAGGCCCGCACCGAGGTCGCGTCGCCTCGCGAGGGCGTAGGTCAGGACGAAGAGCACCACCACGAGCGCGGGGTACAGCGCCAGTGGCCACCAGAGCAGGTCGTGGAACACACGGGTCTGCTGGACCCAGGCGAACGGCGACAGCCAGGACAACGTGCCGCCGCCCTCCTCGGCCATGTCGCCCGCCACCCGTGCCATGAACGCCACCCCCACGACCAGGAACGCCAGGCCGGCGGCACCACGCCCGTGTTCGACGACCTGGGCGCACACGGCGGCGATGGCCCCGAAGGAGACGCCGGCCAGGGCCAGTCCCAGGCCGTAGGCCACCGAGTCGGGACCCTCCAGACCGTTGCCGATCAGGGTCAGTGCGGTCAGGCCGCCGATGAGCAGGTTGACGATCGAGACGGTGACCAGGGCCGCGGTCAGCTGGGCGCCGGCCCCGAGGACGCCGGCCCGCAGCAGTTCGGCGCGTCCGCTCTCCTCCTCGGCACGGGTGTGGCGGACCACGTGCAGGATGCTCATGACCGCCAACGCGATGAGCAGGGTCATGGTCAGCTCGTTGACGACCATCGGGCCGAGCCCGTAGTCGTCCAGCCCGTACCCGGGACCGCCGAAGACGATCCCGGTCGGGGTGTCCATGACCGCGGCCCGGGCCTGACGCTGGGCGTCGGTGGCGAACATGTCGTCGAGCACCGGGACGGTCGCGGCGACGGTGCCGACCAGGGCCAGCACCCAGATCGTCAGCCGGACGCGGTCCCGGCGCAGGATGAACCGCGTGAGGACGCCGGTTCCGGTGAACGTGCTCATGCCGCCGCGCTCCCGTCGCCGTCGAGTACCGCCGGTTCGTCGCCGTAGTGACGCATGAACAGCTCTTCCAAAGAGGGCGGGTTGCTCACCAGGCTGCGGATCCCGAGCCCGGTGAGCGCGCTCATGACGGTGTTCATGTGGGTGTCGTCGACGTCGAAGGTGACCGTGTCACCGTCGACGCGCAGGTCGTGCACTCCCCCGACGGCCTCCAGAGTCCGGGGATCCCCCTCGACGGTGGCGCGCACGGTGGAGCGGGTCAGGTGGCGCAGGTCGTCCAGGGCTCCGGACTCCACCGTGCGCCCTCCGCGGATGATGGTGACGGTGTCACACAGCTTCTCCACCTCGGACAGGATGTGGCTGGACAGCAGGACGGTGCGGCCGCGGGCCTTGGCCTCCTGGACGCATGCGGTGAACACGGCCTCCATGAGCGGGTCCAGGCCCGAGGTGGGCTCGTCCAGGATGAGCAGCTCGGCGTCGGAGGCCAGTGCGGCGACCAGGGCGACCTTCTGCCGGTTGCCCTTGGAGTAGGTGCGCGCCTTCTTGGTCGGGTCCAGCTCGAAGCGGTCCAGCAGTTCCTTCCTGCGGACGGGGTCGATCCCGCCGCGCAGCCGTCCGAGCAGGTCGATCGCCTGTCCTCCGGTCAGGTTGGGCCACAGTGTGACGTCGCCGGGGACGTAGGCCAGACGGCGGTGCAGGGCGACGGCGTCGCGCCAGGGGTCACCGCCGAGCAGGCCGACCGACCCGGCGTCCGCCCTGAGCAGGCCGAGGAGGATGCGGATGGTGGTGGATTTTCCGGCGCCGTTGGGCCCCAGGAAACCCGCGACCTGTCCCTTGTGGACGGTCAGGTCGAGCTTGTTCAGGGCCTGGAACCGGCCGAAGTACTTGTCGGCGCCGCGGACTTCGATGACGGGGGAGGACATGGTGGGACTCCTGTGGAGGTGGTGGGCTCGGGAACCTGGTCTGTCAGTCGGCCTCCTCGGAGTGCTCTTCGGTGTGTTGGAGGTAGGCGTCGAGGAGCGTGCGTTCGGTCAACAGGCCCTCGGTGTACAGCTCCAGGGCCGGGAGCATGTACTCCGCCTCCCACTCCCGGAACACCTCGGCGAAGTCGATCCCCTGGTCCCCTTGGTCCCCTTGGTCCAGGGTGACGAGCATGAGGATCGACCCGAGGGAGCCGGCGACCAGCCAGCGGGCCCGCCTGGCCGGGTCCCGGCTCGGACGGATCGTGCCCTCGGCCTCCCCCGCGGCGAGATAGAGCTCGGCGTCGGCGACCATGCGCTCGAACAGCGAGGCTCCCAGGGGCCCACCGGTCTGTAGGGCTCGGAGGATGTAGGCGAGGTAGGGGGCGTACTCCTCCATGGAGGCGAGCTGTCGCAGGAAGCCCTGGTCGTCGTGGGCGGTGACCGACTCCGTCTTCAACGCGCCGACGAGGCCGACCACATGGTCGTCGCAGGCCCGCTGGAGCCCGGCCTTGGACCCGAAGTGGTGGATCACCAGCCCGGGGGAGACCTCGGCCTGGTCGGCGATGGCGCGCACGGTCACGTCGAAGCCGTGTCGGCCGAAGCACACGATGGCCGCGTCCCGGATGCGGGCGCGTGCGGTGAGGTCCGACCCGTCGTCGCGCCTGATTGCTGAACACATGTTCAATAGACTAAACGAACGTTTAACCCCTTGGCAAGCACGATGCCTCGGCTGTGCCCGATTCCTTGGCGGGCGCGGTCCGCGGGGCGGCCCCGCACGGAGCGGAGGCGGCCGGTGGGCCGGTCGTACACTCGGTGCACGGCGCCGCTGGAGCGCCCACGTCGACGAGGAGAGGTCCGATGGTGCAGGTCGCGGTCGCCCAGTTCGCCCCGGGACAGGACAAGGAGGAGAATCGGCGCTCGGTGGCGCGGTTGGCGGCCCAGGCCGCTTCGGAGGGCGCGGACGTGGTCCTGTTCCCCGAGTACACGATGTTCACCGCCTCGCGCATCGGCCCCTCCTACGTGGAGGTGGCCGAGCCCCTCGACGGCCCCTTCGTCACCGCGGCGGCCGACATCGCCCGCAGGGAAGGCCTGTACGTGGTGCTCGGGGTCAACGAGGCCGAGGGCGAGGGCGCCGATCGCTTCGCCAACACGCTCGTGGCGCTCTCCCCCGAGGGCGAGCGGGTCGCGCTGTACCGCAAGATCCACCTGTACGACGCGTTCGGGGTCAGGGAGTCGGACGTGCTACGGCCGGGCCCGATCGAGGAGCCGGAGACCTTCACCGTGGACGGCGTGGTGTTCGGGTTGCAGACCTGCTACGACCTGCGTTTCCCCGAGGTGACGCGCCGTATCGTCGACGCCGGTGCGCATGTGGTCCTGGCCGCCGCGCAGTGGGTGCCGGGCCCGTTGAAGGAGGAACACTGGCGGACGCTGGTGCGGGCGCGCGCCATCGAGAACACGGTGTACGTGGCGGCCTCAGGGCAGTCGGCGCCCACGGGGGCGGGCAACAGCATGGTGGTCGATCCCATGGGGACACCGCTCGCGGCGTTGGGGGAGCAGGGCTTCGCTCTCGCCTCGACCCGAGTTTCGGCCGCTCGTGTGGAGGAGGTGAGAGAGCTCAATCCGGCTCTTTCCCTGCGCCGTTTTTCGGTCTCTGCGCGAGCAGATCATTGAGGTTCGGACTGCTATCGCTCGATAGATAATCCGGCAAAACAGGTGAAAATCTTCGTAGAGTAAGGGGCCTTCCCAGGGTTGGTTACGTACGGTTATGATTCACCTGCATGATGTGATGGGGATCGGTCCGACCCCTTCTCGGTGCCAAGAGCTTCTGATTCAATAAAGAGCCGGTAACTATCGGCCCGCCAGACTGTCCTAAACCACGGGGGGAGCAAGGACATTGCGCGGAACGAGCATGATGTGCGAACCAGACACACGGCCCGCCGTCGACGCCTACGCCTACGACCCGAGCCTACTGAGCTGGGCGCAGTGCATGGGGGATGCCTGCGTCGTCTGCCACACGAAGTGGCCCCGGCCCCGCCGGGTCCTCGGCCATCTGCCTGACGGCAGTCACGTGTTCGGTTGTGAGGAGTGCGCCGGCCTGGTCGGTGCGGAGCCCTCGGTTTCCGCCGACGAACGGCTGTTCGCCGCCCGCTAGGAGAAAACGGTCGCGCTCCGGGTCCACAGGGGGAGGGGTGGACCCGGAGCGCTTCCTGCGGCGCGCCCGCTTCCAACGGGGAGGAGGGGAATGAGCGCGCTCCTGGGAAAACGGCTCCTGGTCGGTCGGCGCCGCCGACCACGCTCCGTACGGAGCGTCGTAGGACGACGATACTCCCTGTCGCGCTCTCCCGACGGGCAGTGAGAGGGATCCACTCCCATCGACCGTGTGCCTTTCGCCGCCCCTCGCCGAGGAGGCCCCTGAGGGCGCCCTCCCCGAACCGGTGAGGAGATCCTTCCCGAGGCGGGCCGCCCGCGCCCTCCTTCTCAGGCTCCGGCGTCCACCTCGCGCACGGTCTCCAGCAGTACGTCGCGACCCTCCACGGCCTCGTCCTGGGACAGGGTCATCGGCGGTGCCATCCGCAACACGTTGCCGTGCACCCCTCCCTTGCCGATCAGCAACCCGCGCTCACGCGTGGCCTCCAACACCTTCCCCGCCAAGGACGCGGACGGTGCGCCGGTCGAGGGATCCACCATCTCCACGGCGAACATCAGCCCCCTGCCGCGCACGTCCCTCACACTCGGCAGGGTGGTCAGGGCCCTGAGACCCTCCAGGATCAGGGCGCCCTGCCGTCGCGCGTTGCCCTGGAGGTCGTGCTCCA
>CALGOD010001033.1 GCA_937957845.1 uncultured Nocardiopsis sp. | reverse complement strand
GCTCTGCTCGCTCATATGTTCGGTGGTGCGGTCCGGTCCGCCCGGGGACACCACTCTCTCCCTTCGTTCTTTTCCCACGATCCGCGACCGCCCGCAGGACGTCCCGGTGTGCGACACCATCGTGCCGGACACGGGTTCCCACGCGGTGAAGAAGGAAAGGCGGTCTCCTTTCCACAGTACGGACACTCCGACGGCCCAAGGGGGAGAGGTGTCCCACACCGGTTCGGCCCCGACCCTCGGACGAGGGGCGGGGCCGAACGCGCCCCGACCGGGACCGGTCGGGGCGGCGCAGCGGTCAGACGTTGAAGTAGGTCGCCTCGGGGTGATGGACGACGATCGCGTCGGTGGACTGTTCCGGCACCAACTGGAACTCCTCCGACAGGCTCACGCCCACCCGCTCGGGCTCCAGCAGGCGCATGATCTTGGCACGGTCCTCCAGATCGGGGCAGGCACCGTACCCCAGGGAGAAGCGCGCCCCCCGGTAACCGAGCTTGAAGAACGCCTCCAACTCGGCCGGGTCCTCACCGGCGAAGCCCAGTTCCGCGCGCACCCGCGTGTGCCAGTACTCGGCCAGCGCCTCGGTCAGCTGCACCGACAGCCCGTGCAGCTCCAGGTAGTCGCGGTAGGCGTTCCTCTCGAAGAGTTCGGCCGTGGCGCGACTGATCGCCGAACCCACGGTCACCACTTGGAAGGACACCACGTCCACCTCTCCCGACTCCTTGGGCCGGAAGTAGTCGGCCAGGCACAGGTGCCGGTCGCGGCGCTGCCGCGGGAAGGTGAAACGCGTGCGCTCGCTGCTGCCGTCGTCCTCCAGCACGACCAGGTCGTTCCCCTCGCTGTAGCAGGGGTAGTGACCGTGCACCACGGCGGCCTCCAGCAGGCCGTCGGTCTGGATGTGGTCCAGCCACCTCCGCAGCCGGGGACGACCCTCGGTCTCCACGAGTTCCTCGTAGCCGGGCCCGTTGCCGCCCCGTGTGGCCTTGAGGCCCCACTGGCCCATGAAGGTGGCGCGCTCGTCGAGGAAGGCCGCGTAGTCGGCCAACGGGATGCCCTGGCTGATCCGGTCTCCCCAGAAGGGAGGGGTGGGCACCTTGTTGGTGGTCGACACGTCACTGCGGGCGGGCATCCGCTCGGGCTCGGTCACCTGGAGCTTGGCGCCCGATTTCACGCGGCGCTGACGCAGGGGCGGCAGCTCCGCACCCTCCACTCCCCTCTTGACCGCCATCAGCGCGTCCATCAGGCGCAGACCCTCGAAGGCGTCCTTGGCGTAACGCACGTGGCCCTGGAACATCTCGGCCAGGTCCTGTTCCACGTAGGAACGGGTGAGCGCGGCGCCGCCCAGCAGGACCGGGAAGCGCTCGGACAGGCCCCTGGAGTTCATCTCCTCCAGGTTCTCCTTCATGATCACCGTGGACTTGACCAGCAGGCCCGACATCCCGATCACGTCGGCGCGTTCCTTCTCGGCCGCCTCCAGGATCGCCGTCACCGGCTGTTTGATGCCGATGTTGACCACGTCGTAGCCGTTGTTGGACAGGATGATGTCCACGAGGTTCTTGCCGATGTCGTGGACGTCGCCCTTGACGGTGGCCAGGACGATACGGCCCTTGCCCTCGTCGTCGCTCTTCTCCATGTGCGGTTCGAGGTAGGCCACGGCGCTCTTCATGGCCTCCGCGGACTTGAGGACGAAGGGCAGCTGCATCTGACCGGAGCCGAACAGCTCGCCGACGGTCTTCATCCCCGAAAGAAGGGTGTCGTTGACGATCTCCAGCGCGGACTTGGACTCCAGCGCCTGGTCCAGGTCGGCCTCGATGCCGGCGATCTCGCCGTCGATGATGCGGCGTTCCAGCCGCTCCCACAGGGGCAGGGAGGCCAGTTCCTCGGCACGCGAGGCCTTCAGGGACTTGGTGTCCACGCCCTGGAACATGTCCATGAACTTGGCGAGCGGGTCATAGTCGCCCTCACGGCGGTCGTAGACCATGTCGAGGGCGACCTCGCGCTGCTCCTCGGGGATCTGGTTCATCGGCACGATCTTGGAGGCGTGCACGATCGCCGAGTCCAGCCCGGCCTGGACCGCCTCGTGCAGGAACACCGAGTTCAGCACGATCCGGGCGGCCGGGTTGAGGCCGAAGGACAGGTTGGACAGGCCCAGGGTGGTCTGCACCTCGGGATAGCGGGTCTTGATCTCACGGATGGCGTTGAGCGTCTCCAGACCGTCCCTACGGGTCTCCTCCTGCCCGGTGGTGATGGGGAAGGTGAGGCAGTCGATGAGGATGTCGCCGGTACGCATGCCCCACTCACCGGTGAGCTGCTCGATGAGGCGGGAGGCGATACGCACCTTCGCCTCGGCGGTACGGGCCTGCCCCTCCTCGTCGATGCACAGGCCGACCACGGCGGCGCCGTGTTCTTCGACCAGTCGCATGATGCGGGTGAAGCGCGAATCGGGCCCGTCTCCGTCCTCGTAGTTGACCGAGTTGACCACGGACCGCCCGCCGAGGGACTCCAGGCCCGCCTCCAGCACGACCGGCTCGGTGGAGTCGAGCATGATCGGCAGTGTGGAGGAGGTGGCGAAGCGGGAGGCGAGCTCACGCATGTCGCCGGCCCCGTCGCGGCCCACGTAGTCGACGTTGAGGTCGAGCAGGTGGGCGCCGTCGCTGATCTGGTCCCGGGCGATCTCCACGCAGTCGTCCCAGCGGCCCTCCAGCATGGCCTCACGGAACTTCTTGGAACCGTTGGCGTTGGTGCGCTCACCGACCGCGAGATAGCTGGCGTCCTGTCGGAACGGCACGCTCTGGTAGAGCGAGGAGACCGAGGCCTCCACCAGCGGCCTGCGCTTCTTGACACCGCGCCCCTGGAGACGCTCGACGACCTGGCGAAGGTGCTCGGGAGTGGTGCCGCAGCATCCGCCGACCAGGTTCAGGCCGAACTCGGAGGTGAAGGTGTCGTGGGCTTCGGTCAGCTCCTCGGGGGACAGGTTGTAGACGGCGCCGTTGGGCCCCAGCTCGGGCAGACCCGCGTTGGGCATGCAGGAGATCGGGATCGACGAGTGGTGCGACAGGTAGCGCAGGTGCTCGCTCATCTCGGCGGGGCCGGTGGAGCAGTTGAGACCGATGACGTCGATGCCCAGCGGTTCCAGGGAGGTCAGCGCGGCGCCGATCTCCGAACCCATGAGCATGGTCCCGTTGGTCTCGATGCTGACCTGGGCCAGGATCGGGATGTCCTTGCCCGCGGCCTTGCGGGCACGTTTGGCCCCGACCACCGCGGCCTTGACCTGGAGCAGGTCCTGACAGGTCTCGATGAGGATGGCGTCGGCACCTCCCTCGATGAGACCGCTCGCGGACTGTTCGTAGTAGTCGCGCAACAGGCTGTAGGGCGCATGGCCCAGGGTCGGGAGTTTGGTACCGGGCCCCACCGAGCCCAGGACGTAACGGGGATGGTCGGGAGTGGAGAAGGAGTCGGCGGCTTCACGGGCCACACGTGCTCCGGCTCGGGCGATCTCGTGGGTGCGATCCTCGATGCCGTATTCGGCGAGTCCACCGAAGTTGGCGGAGAAGGTGTTCGTCTCGATGCAGTCCGAACCCACGGCAAGAAAGGCGGCATGGATGTCGTGGACGATATCGGGACGGGTGATGCTGAGGATGTCGTTGCAGCCCTCGTGACCCTCGAACTGGTCGAGGTCGAGATCGTGAGCCTGGAGCATGGTGCCCATCGCACCGTCCGCCACGATGACACGCTGGGACAATGCTTCGCGGAAGGTCGGGCTAGCTCTCATATCGGCAACTCTATGTCGGAGCACCGCGGCGTCCCAGAAGATTTCCCCGTGACGCATGGCACTGGGCTGACCCGCGGTGCGGGGCGGGTCGGGCGTCCGGGGACAGCGGCGTCCTGTTCAGTCGCTGTCCGCGAGGTTACCGCACCGGTCGTTCCGGTGGGAGACACAGGCGCCCCGAGGAGCGCGCTCCCGGCCTTTTCCGCCGTGGAAGGTCGCCGGTTTCCCGGGCGCGTCGCCACCCCATAGGGTGGAGCCGTCCGTGCGCAGGAAGGGGTCGTCGATGACCAAGCTCGTTCGAGAGCTCGTCGAACCTGTGATGGTGGCGGCGTTCGAGGGATGGAACGACGCAGGCGAGGCCGCGAGCCTTGCCGTGGAGCACCTTTCCCGGGAATGGGGCGCCCACGAACTGTGCGCTTTGACCCCGGACGACTACTACGACTTCCAGGTGACCCGGCCGCGCATGTCCGTCATGGACGGTGTGGTCGGCGACATCCAGTGGCCCACCACCCATGTCCGGGTGGCCCGGCCGCCGGGCTCGGAGCGCGACGTGGTGCTGGTGACCGGGCCCGAGCCGAACATACGGTGGCGCTCCTACACAGCCGATCTGCTGTCGATCGCCCGGGAGCTGGGCGTGCGGCGGGTGGTGATGCTGGGATCCCTGTTGGCGGACGCCCCGCACACCCGGCCGATCCCGGTGAGCGGGATGGCCTCGCCTGTGGAGCTGGGCACCGACCTGGGGCTGGAGAGGACGAGCTACTCGGGCCCGACCGGGATCGTGGGCGTGGCGCACGAGACGTTCAGCTCGGTGGGCATGGAGACCGTGTCCCTGTGGGCCGCCATCCCCCACTACGTCGCCCAGCCGCCGTGCCCGAAGGCGACCCTGGCCCTGCTGGCGTGGCTGGAGGACTTCCTGGGTGTGCGAATGCCCCTGGGCAGCCTGCCCGACGAGGCCGTCTCGTGGGAGGCCAACGTCAACGAGCTGACCGCCGAGGACGAGGACATCGCGGCGTACGTGCGCGGGCTCGAAGAGGCCAAGGACACCGCCGAGCTGCCGGAGGCCTCGGGGGACGCGATCGCCCGGGACTTCGAGCGCTACCTGCGCCGTCACGACGAGGGCTGAGCTTCGGCCGCGCCGCCGGCGGTCCTGTCGCCGCCGGCGGTCCTGCCTTCTCACATCCGCAGGTGGCGCCACTCCCCCGTGGCCAGTACCGAGGCCCAGGCTCCGGCGATACGGGCCATGCCGCGGCGGACCTCGTCCACGACGGCGGGAGTGAGCAGCACCCCGCCGGTGGGCTGGAGGCGAACGGTGACACGCAGGCCGTCCAGGACCTTCTGTCCCCGGGCGATGGCCTCGTGGTCGGGTTCGGGGCGGTGTTCCAGGACCGCCCGGATGCCGTCGCGCAGGGCGATGGCCTCGTCGAGGTCGGCCAGGGTGATGGGGATGGCGCCCTCGGTGGCCAGACGATGCCGACGCAGGAAGTGCGCGAGGTCGGCCCGGTCCGTGAGGTGGCCGTCGGTGGAGACGAAGTCCGCGATGAGTTCGGCGGCCTGACTGCGCTTCGTTGGTGTGGTCATGGGGGTATCCCACCACGCCCGGGGCCCGGATGCCGGTGTTTCGGCGAGTTCGTGGCCGCGGTCGGCCATCACGTACGTGCACGACGCCCGGTCACGGACGGACCGCGGCTCCCGTCGCCCGACGACGGTGACCCCGGGAGCAGGAGCAAGCGGCCGGGCGGCGGACCGAACAGACCTGTCGGTCTGCCGCTCGGCCCGGAAGCGTCACCGCGGAGGCCGGACTCCCCCGGTGTCCGGGCCCCGCCCCGTCCGTGTCGCCGGGGACGTGGCGTCCCGAGCCGTTACAGCACCACGCCCAGGAGGGTGTCGATGGTGGCGCGTGCCAGAGCGGGGGCCCCGGTGTCGGTGCCGCCCTCGGTCAGAGCCGTCTCGACCCAGGTGTCCACCGCGGCCAACGCGCGAGGCGAGTCCAGGTCCTCGGCCAGGGCCGCGCGCACCGCCGCGAGCAGCGGGGCCGCGTCGGGGCCGGCCCCCAGGGCCAGGGCGGACCGCCAACGGTCGGCACGGGCCTCGGCGGCGGGCAGCTCGGCGTCCGTCCACTCCCACGACCCGCGATAGTGGTGGGCGAGCATGGCCAGCCGGATCAGGGCCGGGTCCACGCCCTGCGCGCGCAGCTTGGAGACGAACACCAGATTGCCCAGGGACTTGGACATCTTCTCGCCGTTCAGACCGACCATGCCCACATGCAGGTGGTTCTGGGCGTTGGGTCCGCCCGTGACACATCGGGTCTCGGCCGCGCCCATCTCGTGGTGGGGGAAGATGAGGTCGTTACCGCCGCCGTTGAGGTCGAAGGCGGGACCGAGCCGGTCCAGGGCGATGGCGCTGCACTCGATGTGCCAACCAGGACGGCCACGGCCCAACGGACTGTCCCAGGCGGGCTCGCCCGGTCGCTCGGCGCGCCACAACAGCCAGTCCAGCGGGTCCTTCTTGTCGGCACGCCCGGGATCGCCACCGCGTTCACCGAAGAGTTCCAGCATGTGGCCACGGTCCAGGTTGCCGATCTCGCCGAACGCGGGGGCCTCGGCGACGGAGAAGTACAGGTCGCCGTCGAGCTCGTAGGCGGCACCGATGTCGCGGATGCGCGCGACGAGTTCGCCGATGAGGTCGATCGACTCCACCACACCCACGTAGGAGGTCGGGGGGATGATCCGCAGGGCGGCCATGTCCTCACGGAACACGTCGATCTCCCGGTGGGCCAGGTCACGCCAGTCGACACCGGTGGCCTTCGCCCGCTCCAACAGCGGATCGTCGATGTCGGTGATGTTCTGCACGTAGTCGACCTCGTGCCCGGCGTCGCGCCACACCCGGTTGACCAGGTCGAAGGCGAGATAGGTGAAGGCGTGGCCGATGTGGGTGGCGTCGTAGGGAGTGATCCCACAGGCGTACATCCCCGCCTTGGGCCCCGGCGTCGTCGTCCTCATCCGACCGGTGACGGTGTCGTGGACTCGGAGGGGACCGCCGGTACCCGGCAGGGGGACGATGTCAGGCGCAGACCATGAACGCATACCGGGAAGACTATCCGCCCGGCCGCGCGGGTGACCTCCGAGGGAGGGCACCCGTCCTACGTGATCCTCGCCCCACGCACGGAGGGAATAGTTCACCGGGGCGGATTCACCGGGGCGCGGCGACGTCGCGGCGCCTCCTGCCGATGAGTATCGCGCCGAACACCGCCGCGGCCGCGCACACCGCGGCCATGCCCTCGTTGCCCAGCCGCCAGTGCAGCAGCGCACCGCTGACCGAGACCACGTAGAGGAGCCAGTACGCTCCGCTCTCCACCAGACCGCCGTTTCGGCCCTCCATCTTGCCCCCTGCCATGAACGCGTGTCGCCACGCGAGCCCGACGGCCGGTGCGCCGTCCCCCTCAGGGACGCTTCGGTCACTCTGGGGGTTGACACCGGTGGCGATCGTCACGGGTCGGGTTCGGGAGCCGGGAAGGCACATCGCGGATGAAGGTCAGGGCCGGGCGTCGGCGGCGGTCTCCAGCAGGTCGAGTTCTTGGCGCACGCGTGACAGTTCGGGGCTCTCGGAGGGACCGAACTCGACGAGGTCGGCGTGTTCGGCGCGCAAACGCCACCGCGCCCGGGACGTGTCACGGCGGGCGGCCCGCGCGGACGCCGCGCGGGCGTCGAAGAGTGCCTGGTCGTGAACGGTGAGGAAGCTCATGGGTGGCCCTTCGGGGTGGGTGGGCTGGCAAGGGGTCCCCCAGGTCACGGCGTGAAGCGCACTCCATGTCCCGGGCTCACCGTGAACACGATCCCGTCTCACGCCTACGGCACGGTTCCAGAATCCTTTCGCCACCTCCCAGGTCAGCGGGTACCGGTGAGGTGCGCCGTCACGGTGTTCCTGCTCCTCTACCCGTGGTCCCGCTCGGGAATGCACGGCAACGGGTCGTCGACACCCCGTCCCCGGGAGTCACTCGTCCCCACACCGCTCCCGGAAGCGGCTCTCTGACCCATCGGTGGGGGTCGTGTGCCCTGGTCAGGCGGTCATCAGCGATCAACGACCACCTGATCGGGGCATCGTTCGGCCGGTCGCGCCGGAGCGCGCAGGACGGGAACACCTTCACCCGGGGTTCGGGCCCGTCCTCGCCTGTGGGCGGAGGAGCAGAAGGCCCAGAGCACTCGCCGCCCTCTCGTCGCCGGCCCCGGCGAAGCCCTTGGGGCGCGCGAAGACGGGACGTGGTCGTCCACACGGGCGGGGAGTGCGGCCGCAAGAGCGTCGAGGCCGGTCGTCCCACTCCGACCCTCGACGCCCTCCACCAGGTACGCGGGAGTCTCGGAGAACCCCTCTCACCGCACAGCACGTCTAGGACGCGCCCTCCCGTGAGGACAGGTCGATCATCCGCCACGCCTCCGGATCGGCCGGGGCGTCGGTGAAGGCGTAGCGCACGGTCTCGCGGTCCATGGCCAACAGGGTCACCGAACCGGTGGCCCAGATCCTGCCGTCGCCCAGGTCCGCGCGGGCGATCAGTCCCGTGGGATCGCCCGAGTCGTCGATGCCCGCCGAACGCGGTGCGGAGCGGGCCGCCTCGGTGATCAGTTCCGGCCACTTCCCCCACACCTCCTCCACGGTCTCGGCACGGGCCGGGTCGGCCGGGTCGGGGCGAGTGCGCGCGAATCTCGGCGCGTGGCGGGCGGCCCGAGGATCGTCGGGGTCCAGCCCGGTGTTGACCACGACGCTCACCCCGACCGGAAGGGTCCGGGTGTCCAGGCACCGGCCGTCCCAGCTGTGCAGACCGACCCTGTGCGCGTCGGCGTCCACCAGGTGGAAGGGCGCGTACAGGGTGGGGTCCTCTCCGTGCAGTGGGTCCCGTTCGGGTTTCCTGCCCGTCTGGGCCAGCACGCGTAGCGGCAGCTCCCCACGACTGGCCGGGTAGGTGCCCTCCCAGGGCATGCGCCCGTCCCAGGGCCATCCGTTGAGCAGCGCGGCCGCACGGACCCGAGCGGGGTCGACCGCCAACCAGGTGCCCCCGGCCAGGCGGTCACGACCACCGATGACGCCGGGACGTTCCGGCCAGTGGTACGCGGGCCAGTCCCAGGGACGCGAGGACATCTCGTCCCTGATCGCCGCGATGACCAGGGGCGTGTCCGCGCCGGGGTCGAAGCCGACGATGACGGTGCACATGACGACCTTTGCTGTGGTTCTGTCGGAGAGCGCTGCCCGGGTGCCGGGCACCGAGGACGAGGGGGCGAACGCAACGGTACCCGGACTCCGCCGTCCCGGGCCATGGTCGGGAGAGGGATCCCCCCCTGTGTGGTG
>CALGOD010001032.1 GCA_937957845.1 uncultured Nocardiopsis sp. | reverse complement strand
GGCGGCGGCATCGGCGCCGGAGGGAACGGGTCCGGCGGCATCGGATCGGGCTGCCGCGACACCCCGTCACGGATACGGGTGTACATGATTCCTCCTCACTGGACGACGCGTGGACGTGGGCGTCCGCACGCCGTGCGGGGTTCACACCTGGGCTCGCAGCCGCGGCAGGACCTCGTCGGCGTAGAACTCGAAGAAGCCCTCCTGGTCGTCGCCGACCTGGCAGACGTAGACCTCGTCCACACCGGCCTCCAGGTACGGTCTGATCGCCGCCACGTGCACCTCCGGGTCAGGACCGCAGGCGATCTCGTCGGCCACCATCTGCTCGGTGACCAGGCCGTCGGTGAGTTGCTCGAAGTGACGCGGCAGCGGCAGCAGTTGGGGCGCCTCCCCCGTCAGCGCCTCGTTGGGCCACCTGTGGTGGGCCACCCTGCGGGCCTCCTCCTCAGTGGGCGCCCAGCAGACCTTGAGCCCGCCCTGGACGGGTCTGCCCTCGCCACCCTCGGCCCGGAAGGCCTCGACGGCCTCGACGGCGGGCGCCACCTGGATCAGGCCGTCGGCCTCCCGTGCGGCCAGGCCGATCGCCTTGGGGCCGAACGCGGACATGTAGACCTTCGGTGGTTCCTCCGGCAGCGTGTACAGGCGTGCGGTGTCGACCTCGTAGTGCTCGCCGCGGTGGGTGACGAGTTTGCCGGTCCACAGCCTGCGCATCACCTCAAGGGCCTCCTCCAGCATCGACAGACGCCGGGAGGCGGGCGGCCAGGGAAGGCCGAGGATGTGCTCGTTGAGTGCTTCGCCGGTACCCACTCCCAGGGTGAACCCGCCCCTGACCATCACCGCCGCGGTCGCGGCCGCCTGCGCCACCACCGCCGGGTGCACGCGCATGATCGGGCAGGTCACGGCCGTGGTGACCGGCAGGGACGTCACCTGTCCGATCGCGCCGACCACCGACCACACGAACGGGCTCTGCCCTTGGGAGTCCAGCCAGGGATGAAAGTGGTCGGAGATCCACAGGGCGTCGAACCCCGCCGCCTCGGCGCCCTGCGCCTGGCGGACCAGTTCTCGGGGCCCGTGCTCCTCGGTGGCGAGAAAATACCCGAAACGCGTCACGTACCGCTCCCCCGTTCGCCGTCGTGCGTGTCCGCCCTCGTACCCCCTCGCGGGAGGCGGGGTCAGGCGGGTCTCTCCTCGTGCGGTCCCTCTCCTCGCGGCCCCTGGTTCAGGCGCCTGCTCGCACGCTCGTTGAGCCCGGTGACCACCTTGAGCGCGCGGTTGACCGCGCCGCCGTCGGCCTGACTTCCGGGCTTTTCCTCCGTCTTCCCCGAGGATGCGGGCAGCATCCTGTTCATCACGCCCATGGCACCCTGGACCAGGGAGGGACTGACCCCCCGTGCGGCGATGACCACCCGGGCCAGCGGTGTGAGCACCACGTAGCCGCGTCCCCGGGCGGCCGACTCCACGATCCGGCGGGCCGCGCGCTCGGCGTTGACCGAGACCAACGGCAGGCCGGCGCTCAAGGAGAACCAGGTGTACTCGCGTTCGGGGACGCCCGAGAACACGGCGGCCTTGTGGGAACCCGTGCGCATCAGCCCCGGCACCACGGTGGTGACCCGCACGTTCCTGCCCGCGACCTCGGCGGCCAGTCCCTCCGAGAGGGCGACCTCGGCGAACTTGGCACAGGAGTAGGGCAGCAGGTGCGGCACGCTCAGATGACCGCCGATCGAGGTGATGTTGACCAGGGAACCCCCCGTGGCCTCCAGCGGACCGAGCGCGGCCCGGGAGATGCGCAGCGGCGCCCAGAACATCGTCTCCATCGCGTCGCGGAAGTGCTTCTCGGAGAAGGAGTCCTGCGGTCCGACCTGGATGATGCCCGCGTTGTTGACGACGAAGTCCAAACGGCCGAAGACCCCGGTCGCCTCCTCCACCAGGTCCGGAACACGGTCCGCGTCGCGGATGTCGCACTGGATCCCGTGCGCCCGCACCCCCCGCGCCTCCAGGTCCGCCACCGCCCGATCCAGCTCCGCGCGGTCACGCGCGCAGATCACCACGGACGCGCCACGCGAACCGAACTCGCGTGCCATCTGCAGGCCGAGACCACGAGAACCTCCGGTGATCAGCACGACCTTGCCGGTCAGCCTGGCGGTGTACGGGCCCGTGCTCATCGCCGCGGCGCCGACTCCCACCACCGCGCCCGCCAGGGCCCAGGCGACGGTCCCGCCTCCACGGCGACGGGCGGGCGCGGGTTCGTTCCCGCGGCGAAGCCGTGACACCGCCCAGCCCGTCGCCGCCAGGGCCAGGGACGTCCTCGCGCGCGTCATCGGTCTCCCCGTCCGTCATGGCCGAAGACTCGACGCATGGTCAATGACACTGCCATGTCGCTCCTGTTCGTAGAACGGTCGGGGGGATCTGGGCCTACGGCTACCCCGGGTGAACGGACGGAAACCGTGCACGTCCGAACACGGGCGGGATGCGGCCTGGGAACCCACCCCGCCCGTGTCGTCCCGTGTGCGGGCGCCTACGGCGTCAGCCTCCGCTGCCCTGGGTGGCGAGCCGCCTCAGATCCTGGGGCAGGGCCTGGCGGACCCGGTCCATGACGCCCCCGGTGGTGGCCTCTTCGAGGAGCTCGAACACCGCGCGGGCGTTGTGCGAGGCCTGGGGCGGGTCGCTGTGCGAACGCTGGGCCACCCTGCTGAGGAACTCCTCCTGGTCGAA
>CALGOD010001031.1 GCA_937957845.1 uncultured Nocardiopsis sp. | reverse complement strand
ACGGACCTGCCCACGGTGACCGGCCTGGCCGAACTGGCGCGGCTCGTCCGTGACCACGACCGCCTCTACCTGCGCTACTCCCACGGACCCGACCGGGACAGCAGCGCGGTGAGCAAGGACTACGAGAGCGGCCTGGAACTTCCGGGGCTCTCGGTCACCGTCCTCACCCCCGAGAAGTGGTGGACCCGGCCGTTGGAGGACTGGCTCGCCCGCCAGGTCCGCCAGTACGCCTCCCTGGTGGAGGAGGATCCGGAGCGGTGCGGGTGGGTGCTCCAGGGGCGTACCGCCGGGCACGGGCCCGACCACGAACCGCTGCTGGACCAGGTGCGGCCGGTGGCCTACCTCTCCGAGACGGTCATGGAGGAGGCGCTGGAGAGGTATCGGCGGCGCTTCGACGCGGGGCGCGGCCCCACGGACGCCTAGGCTCCGGTCAGGGCCCGCTCGACGCTTCCCGCCCTCCCCCCGCCCCGGTGACACCTCTGTCCGCGCCTCCCGACCCGGGCGCACGGACCGTCGGGTGTGAGGGACTCGCGGTCTCGGTGGCCCAGGGTGGAACCGAGTTCGGTCGTCATGGTTGGCTGCTGGGTATGTTCGCTATCACCGCAGCACGCATCTCACCCGAGGACCCCGTCTCCGGCCTGGAGGCCGGCGAGCGCCCCGACCCCGAGCCCCGGGAGGGGTGGACGACGGTCGAGGTCAAGGCCGCCTCCCTCAACCACCACGACCTGTGGAGCCTGCGCGGGGTCGGGCTCAGCGAGAAGAGCCTGCCCATGATCCTGGGCTGTGACGCCGCCGGGGTGGACGAGGACGGCAACGAGGTCATCGTGCACAGCGTGATCGGGGATCCGGTCGCCGGGGGCGGCGACGAGACCCGCGATCCCCGCCGTTCGCTGCTCTCGGAGGTCCACGACGGCACCTTCGCGGAGAAGGTCCTCGTGCCGCGCGCCAACCTGGTCCCCAAACCGGCGGAGCTGTCCTTCGAGGAGGCCGCCTGCCTGCCCACCGCGTGGCTGACCGCCTACAGCATGCTCTTCGGCAAGGCCGACCTGCGGCCCGGCTCCACGGTGCTGGTGCAGGGGGCCGGGGGAGGGGTGGCCGCGGCGCTCATCCGGCTCGCCTCGCAGGTGGGGCACCGGGTCTACGCCACCAGCCGCAGTGAGGAGAAGCGCGCCAGGGCCCTGGAGCTGGGCGCACACCAGGCGCTGCCCACGGGTGAGCGCCTGCCCGAGAGGGTGGACGCGGTCTTCGACTCGGTCGGCCAGGCCACGTGGGGACACTCCCTGCGTTCCCTGAAGCCCGGTGGCGCCGTCATCACCTGCGGCGCCACCAGTGGTGAGGCGCCCCCCGCCGAACTGAACCGGGTGTTCTTCCTCCAGCTGCGGATCCTCGGCTCGACCATGGGCACCAAGCAGGAGCTGGCCGCGCTGGCCGAGATGTGCGTCCGTACGGGGGTGCGCCCCGACATCGACCGGGTGCTGCCCCTGTCCCGGGCCAAGGAGGGTTTTCAGGCGATGGCCGACGGCGAGCAGTTCGGCAAGATCGTCTTCACGGTCTGACCGGGTCGTCCATGCCGAGGGGGCGGGGACACCTCTGTGGTGTCCCCGCCCCCTTCACGGCCTCCGACCCGCCGGTCCGTCCACTCCCACCATGGGCGGACCCCCCTGCCAGGGCCGTTCTCGACACCGAAAGCGGCCCCGGTCAGGGGGTCGGCGGTGAATCGTCCGGGTGTGTCACACCGGGGACGCGCCCGGACTGTTACTCGTCGTCCTCGTCGTCGTCGCGGCGACGCTTCTTTCTCCCGTCCCTGCCGGGGCGCAGCAACGCCTCGGCCAGGGCCAGGCCGGTCTCTTCCAAGGAGGAGAACCGCTTGCTGTCGTCGTCGTGGGAGTTCTCGACCGCCTCGGTGACGGTCTCCTCCAGCTCGTGCCGGTCCGGGCGCTGCTTGAGCTCGCGCAGCACCGGGGTCACCGCCGAGGTCACGTGCTCGTCGATCTCGTCGAGTTTGCCGGTGTGGTCGGGCCGCTCCACCAGCTCGCTCAGGCGGCGGTGCAGCTCGCTGACCTCCATGGTCTGCGGAAGCTGACCGAGCCGCTGGTTGAGCGCCTCCAGGCGGTCGTCCAGGGCCTCCATGCGCCCGTCCACGCCCTCGAAGTGCCCGCTGACGCCCTCGAACTGGCCCTCGACCCCGTTGACCCGGCCGTCCAGGCCGTCCAGGCGGCCGTTGACGCCGTCCATGCGGCCGTCGATGCGGTCGATCTTGCCCTCGACGCTCTCGAAGCTGCCCTCGAAGTGTCCCTCGAAGGTGTCGAAGCGGTCGGTGAGACGGCCCAGCTCGTGGTCCACCTTGCCGGTGATCTGCGCCAGGTGGCTGTCGATCTTGCTGGTGAGCGTCTCGCGGTGGCGTTCCAGACGCTCGTCCAGCGCCGTGCGGTGGGCCTCCACCTGTGCGCTGAGCGTCGTGCGATGTGTTTCCACCTGCTCGGTGAGCGCCTCGGTCAGGGTCTGCGAGCGCTCCTCGGCCTCGGTGGAGAGCTTGACGCTGTTGTCCCGCACGAACGTGCGCAGCTCGGTGAAACCGGCGGTGACGCGCTCGGCGTCCTGGGTGATCCGCGCGTCCAAGGCGTCGGTGCGCTCGACCATCGCCTCGCGCAGCCCCAGGGAGGTGGCCTCGGCGTGCTCCCGGATCTCGGTGCGGCCCAGCTCCATCTGCTCGTTGAGCTCGGCCAGGCGCTGGCGCAGGTGGGCGCGCAGTTCGGTGAGGGAGGACTCGTGGTCCTCCCGCAGCTTGGTCAGGGAGCTGGTGACGTCGGCGACCGCGGCGGTGGCCTCGGCGTTGTTCTCCTCGGCCTGGGTGCTGAGGTGGCGGACGCTCTCGGTGAGCTTGGCGGAGAGGGCCTTGTGGCGCTCTTCGGACGTCGCGGCCAGGGCGCCCAGTTCCTCGGCCAGGGCCGAGGTGCGCTCACCCAGTTCGCCGGTGTTCTCCTGCAGGCGGCCCAGCAGGGTCTGCTGCTGCTCGGCGGTGCGCTCGTCGAAGAAGGTGCGCAGACCGTCGGAGGACTCCTCCACCTTGGCGGTGACGGACTCGCCCAGTCGGGTGCCGGTGGCGGTGAGCGCCTCGCGGCTCTCGGAGATGGCCGTGGCCAGGCTCTCTCGGCCGGCGGCGATGGCCTCGGCGAGTTCGGCCCGACCGGCGGACAGGGCCTCGGAGATCTCCGTCCTGCCCTCCGCGACGACCTCGGTGAGCTCGGCCTGTCCCGAGGACAGCCTGGTGGTCAGGTCCTCGTGGCGGCTCTCGGAGGTCTGGGACAGGGCCGCCAGTGACGACTCCAGGGCCTCGGTCCTGGAGGTGAGGGCGGTCATCGCGGCGTCGAGGGCGTCCAGTCGTTCACCGAAGGTCTCGCTCAGCCCGTGGAGACGTTCGGTCAGCTCGCCGACCTGGTCGGAGGTGCGGTTGCCGGTCTCGGCCATCCGCTGCAGACGGGTGAGCGCGGTGTCCAGGTGTCCGGCGACGCGGTGGGTGTCGGCGCGCAGGGAGGGGATGTCCGACAGCGGCTTGACCTGCTGCCCGACGATCTCGATGTGCTCGGCGAGGGTCTCGGCCCACTCCGGGGGGCGGGCCAGGAAGTCGTCGACACGGCTGTTGACGGTGGCGACCGACTCGGTCAGGGCGGTGAGCTCGCGCTCGCGCAGCTCGCGGAGCAGCCACTCCATGCCCTCAAGGCGCTGGCGCATCTCCTCGTTGACGGCGCCCTGCGACTTCTGCTCGGAGACGTGCTCCTGCGCGGCCTGGGAGAGCAGGTCGCGCATCCGGTCGGAGATCCCGGCCTGACCTCCCCCGTTGAGGAAGTTGTGATTCTGTTCCACCGAGGTGCTCCTTATTTTTCTGGCGCTCCCGGACCCGTCCGGGGGAACGGACGGTGGGTTCCGAACGGGTCGGGTTCTCGATGGTCCCCGGGCGGACGGCGCTCCCGCACCGGTGCGGCCTCATCGTAACCATAGTGTGACTGTGTGTATATACGAGAGGGTAAGGCCGATATGTCGGCTGAACCGTCGAGCGGATCAACAGTCATGGCCTTTCCGGGTGAATCCATGAGAAGGGAAAGAACTCAGCGGGGGCCAGTCTAACGACACAGAACCCCGACGCCCCAGGGGTCCAAAGAAGATCCGCGCGCGGAAGGTAACGATCTGGTGCGTTCTGCGTGATCCGATTCCGCTCCCCTTGGCGCGGATCCCCAGGGCCCCTTATCCCATG
>CALGOD010001030.1 GCA_937957845.1 uncultured Nocardiopsis sp. | reverse complement strand
CGACCTGGAGGGGGTGGAGGCCAAGACCACCACGACGGTGGCCCTGGACTTCGGTCGCATCACCCTGGACCCCTCCACCGTGGTGTACTTGTTCGGCACACCCGGTCAGCGACGCTTCTCCTTCATGTGGGAGGAGCTGGCGCACGGAGCCCTGGGCGCGGTGGTGCTGGCGGACACACGCCGCCTGGCCGACTCCTTCGACGCCATCGACTTCTTCGAACCACGCGGAGTGCCGTTCGTGGTGGCGGTCAACTGCTTCGACGGCCAACGCACCCACCGGGCCGAAGACGTACGCGTGGCCTTGGACCTGGAGGACCGGGTACCGCTGCTGCTGTGCGACGCACGCGACCGGGAGTCGGTCAAGGAGGTGCTGGTGGAGTTGGTGACGTTGGTACTGCGTCTGTCCCTTTCCGACCCTTGAGCACCGGCCGGGAGGGCTCGGTCCACCCCGGCCCACCCCGGCGGACCCTCAACGGGCGGCGCCACGGCGGTCCACCGGCACGATCATCGGGGTGTGGGTCTCCGGATCCTCGATCACCCGCACCGGCAATCCGAAGACCTCCTCCACCAGTTCGGCGGTCACCACCGTGGCCGGATCCCCCTCGGCGATGATGGCGCCCTGACGCATCACGATCAGATGGGTGGCGTAGCGGCAGGCGTGGTTGAGGTCGTGCAGGACCGCGACCAGGGTGTAACCGCGCTCGGCGTGCAGATCCGCGCACAGGTCGAGCATGTCCATCTGGTGGGCGATGTCGAGGTAGGTGGTGGGCTCGTCCAGCAACAGCAGGGGCGTCTGCTGGGCGAGCACCATGGCCAGCCACACACGCTGACGCTGCCCACCGGAGAGTTCGTCCACCGAGCGTTCGGCCAGCTCGGCCACACCGGTGGCCTCCATCGCCTCGGCCACCACCGCCTCGTCCTGTTTGGACCACTGGCGTAGGAATCCCTGGTGGGGGAAACGTCCGCGCGCGACCAGGTCGGCCACACCGATACCGTCGGGGGCGATCGAGGTCTGGGGAAGCAGCCCCAGACGGCGGGCGACCTCCTTGGCGGGATAGGAGTTGATGGCCTGCCCGTCCAGGTACACGTGGCCGTGCGCGGGTCTGAGGGTGCGCGAGAGCGCCCGTAGCAGGGTGGACTTGCCACAGGCGTTGGGCCCGACGATCACCGTGAAGGAGTTGTCGGGGATGGTCACGGCCAGGTCCTGGGAGATGACCCGCTGCTCGTAGGCCAACGTCAGTTCCCGACCGTTCAGACGGGAGGTGGCTGGGGTCGTCATGATTCTTCCTCGGTCCTTATCAGGCGCGTTGGCCGCGCCACTCGGTGTACAGCAGCCAGATCAGGTAGCTGCCGCCGATGACGGCGGTGACCACACCGACCGGCAGCTGTAGAGGGGCCAGGGCACGCAGGGCCACCAGGTCCGCGATCACGAGCAGGGCCGCCCCCATGAGGGCGGAACCGGCCAGGGTGGTCCCCGTACGTGTCAGGCGTCTGGCCAACTGGGGTGCGGCCAACGCCACGAAACCGATGGGGCCGGCCACCGCGATGGCCGCGCCGGTCAGGGCGCTGGCGCCGGCCAAGGCGATGAGCTGGGTGGAGCGGGTGGGCACACCCAACCCCTGCGCGGTGTCCTCCCCCAATTCCATCAGACGCAGCCGCCCGCCCAAGGCGAACAACAGCGGTCCCAACAAGGCGAGTCCGATCCACACCGCGGCCACCTCGCCCCACCCCCGGCCATGGAGGCTGCCGATCATCCAGATCTGGGCCCCCATGGCGTCGGTGAGATCGGATCTGGTCATCAGGTAGTCGCGCACCGCGCCGAGCATGGCGGCCACACCGATACCGACCAGGACCAGACGGTAGCCCTGGACCCCGTTCTTCATGGCCAGCAGGTAGACGACGGCGGCGGTGAGCAGACCTCCGGCCACCGCGCCCAGGGAGACGGTCAGGCGGGAGGCCCCCAGGAGCAGGATGACGGCGACGGCACCGGTGGCGGCACCGGAGGTGAAGCCGATGATGTCGGGACTGCCCAGGACGTTGCGCGACAGACTCTGGAAGACGGCGCCGGAGATGCCCAGGGCCGCGCCCACGCCGAGGGCGGTCAGGGCGCGGGGCAAGCGCACACCCTGGACGAAGAAGACGTCCAGGCGTTCCCCGTGTCCGATGATGGCGGCGGGCACCGCCCTCAGGGGGATCCGGTAGTCGCCGACCGCGACGGACACGGCCAGGACCATGGCGCTCAGGGCGACCAGGACCACGACGGTCATGAGCAGGCGCGGACGCACCAGCAGCGACAGGCGGTCACCGAACAGGCGTAGGGCCCGGGAGCCGCGGGGCGTGGTGCGGCTCGTGGCCTTGGTGCGGCGTGGCGGGGCCAGGGTGTGGCTCACAGTCGGGACATCTTTCTGCTGCGGACCAGGGCGATGAACAGTGGTGCTCCGACGAAGGCGGTGATGATACCGACCTCCAGCTCGGAGTGGGGCAGGACGACGCGGCCGACGATGTCGGCCGCGGTGAGCAGGACGGCGCCCGACAGGGCGGAGTAGGGCAGCAGCCAGCGTTGGTCGGGGCCGGTGATCAGACGTGCCACGTGGGGGATGACCAGTCCCACGAACCAGATGGGTCCGGCCGCGGCGGTGGCCGAGCCGCACAGCAGGATGACGCTCACCGCCGTGACGGCGCGGATGAGGGGGATGTTCGCGCCCAGGGTGGCGGCCAGGTCGTCGCCCAGGGCGACGGCGTTGAGGGAGGGCCCCAGGCACAGGGTGATGGCCACACCCGCCACGAGGAAGGGGGCGACCTGCCAGAAGACGTCGAGGTCACGGCCGGTCAGGGATCCCACCTGCCAGAAGCGGACACGGTCGAAGACGAAGGTGTCGAAGACGAAGACCCCGTGGACGAGTCCCTGCAGGACAGCGGCCAGAGCGGTCCCGGCCAGGGCCAGGCGTACGGGGGTGGCGCCGGCCCGACCACGTGAGCCCAGGGCGTAGACCACGCAGGACGCCAGGGCGGCGCCGACGAAGGCGGGCCAGACGTAGGCGGCGCCGGTGGCGCCGAAGACCAGGGAGGCGATGACGACGGCCGCGGCGGCGCCGGAGTTGACTCCGAGGATGCCGGGTTCGGCCAGGGGGTTGCGGGTCAGAGCCTGCATGAGGGCGCCGGCCAGCCCCAGGGCGGCACCGACGAAGACACCGATGATGGTGCGGGGCAGACGCAGGGTGCGGATGACGTCGTGGTCGTAGGATCCGTCGTAGTCGCTCAAAGCGGCCCAGACCTCGGCGACGGGGATGGGTTTGGCGCCGACGGTGACACTGAGTAGAAGGCAGACGGCCAAGGCGCCTAAGGCGAGGACCAGCCCGAGGGGGCGGATGATGCGCCTGGTGGTCGTGGGGCGCGGAAGGGTGGGCGCGCGCAGGGCCACGGCTTCCCCGTTCGTCGTTGCGTGGATGGTGGGCGAGGTCCGACCACAGGAGCCGGTCCCAGGTGGTGCGGAGAACACCGCACCACCTGGGACAGGTTAGCCTTACCTACGTCCTGTTCGCACGAAAGGGTCCCCCTATGCCCCGTGTGACGGGTCATCGCCTTCTCGCACTCTTCCTGGGTGGAAGCCTCGCGGTGACCGGAGGCACCGCCGAGGTCTCCCCCCCAGGACGACGACCGGACCCGGATCGTCCAGGGAGCCAACGGGCAGGTGGAGACCCCCCACGCACCCGAACGGATCGTGGTGCTGTGGCGCCCCACCCTGGCCGCGGTGACCCTGTTCGGACACGACCCGGTCGGCACCATGGGCGGCCCCGGAGCCCCCGACCAGGGACTGGGTCCCTTCCCACCACCGGACGAGGACGGCGCCCGACCGGCCCTGGTGACCGACTCACCCGCCGAGGACGACATCGACATCGAGGAAGCAGCCAACACCGCACCGGCCCTGATCATCGGCGTCCACACCCAGGCAGGGGGCGGGCCCGGATGCTGGATCATCTGGAGGCCATCGCGCCCACGGTCCTGCTCGAGTGGGAGGGGACCGGTTCCCGGCACGAGCACCTGCGGCGGGTGGCCGGGGTACTGGCCTCCACCGACCAGGTCGAAGCCGCCTACGAGGCCGCGGTGGAGACCGCACGCGGGGAGATCACGGCGGCCGGAACGGACCCGGCCTCCACCGAGCTGTCGCTGGTGCGCCTGCGGGGTCCGAGCGAGGTACGTCTGGAGGCCCCGGACTCCTTCCCCGGGCAGGTCGTGGACGACCTGGGCTTCACCCGCCCGCCGACGCGGAGCCGGGCCCAGCAGGCCGACGGCGACGCGATCTTCGTCCTGAGCGGCTCCGGCTTCCCCAACGCCCCCAGGTCTTCTCCGGGGGCGTGTGGGCCGACCTGGGGACGGTACGCGCCGGACGGGTGTATCCGAATGGACCACGACTTCTGGGGGCGGCCGACCACCACGCCGTCCATCGCGTCGTCTCCGATGTCACCGTGGCCATGACCGGACGGACCGACCCGGCCGTGTGATCCCCCTCCCCCGCTCAGACCACCAGGTCCCAGCCCATGCGCACCAGCAGGGCCAGCACGACCACCAGCAAGACGGCGCGCACGAACCCGGATCCACGCCGCAGGACCATACGGGCGCCGATCTGGGCCCCGACGATGGTGCAGAAGGCCAGTCCCAGCCCCAGCATCCAGTCGACGTGCCCGCCCAGGGAGAAAACGGTCAGTGCCCCGAGGTTGGTGCACACGTTGACGATCTTGGCCGAGGCCGAGGCGGAGACGAAGTCCATGCCGATGACCGCGGTGAAGGCGATGATGAGGAAGACGCCGGTGCCGGGGCCGATGAGGCCGTCGTAGAAGCTGACACCCAGACCGGCCAGGGCGATGACGGCCAGCAGGCGGTTACGGGTGCCAAGGCGCGGATCACTCACCACCCCCATGGTGGGACGGAGGTAGACCATCAGGGCCACTCCGGCGAGGACGACCATGATGACGGGTTTGAGCACGTCGGCGGTGAGTGCGACGGCAAGGGCCGCGCCCAACCCCGAGCCGGTCACGGCCAGAGCGGCGGTGGGCAGCACCACGCGCCGGTCGATGCTGACCTTGCGGGTGTAGGCGATGGCGGCGGAGGTGGTGCCGAAGACGGCGCCGAGCTTGTTGGTGCCCAACAGGGTGGCCAAGGGCGTGGTGGGTGCGGCGACCATCAGGGCGGGCAGCAGCAACAGGCCGCCTCCGCCGACGACGGCGTCGATCCAGCCCGCGGCGACACCGGCCAGCAGGAGCAGGCCCAGGATCTCGGGGTCCATCTACCGCACGCGCCGTGGACAGGAGGTGATCATCGGTTCTTCTCTTGGCAGGGGCGAGGGTTTTTCTCGGGGAGCCTATCCCGTCCTTGCGGGTCCGCTTTGGCGTGGGGTCTCGTTGTTCTACGAAACCACCGCCTTTACGACGTAGATTCAAAGAGGGGGAAAAGAGCGGCGGCGCCCGGGTTCAGGGGGCGCCGCCGCGGTCTGGAGAACCGCTCACATGTGCGTGAACCAGGCCCGAGCCTGTTCCAGCACCTGCGGGGCCAACTGGTGCCCTCCGGAGTGTTCGCTCTCCTGCACCTGCGCTCCCCTCTCCCGCAGTTGGGCGGCCAGCAGGCGCGCCTGGTCGATGGTGGTGATGGGGTCGGCCACCCCCGAGCCCAGGAACACCCGCGTGCCCGACAGGTCGACCCGGTCGGGTTCACGACCCTGCAGAGGCGCTCCGGCAGCGAAGAGGGCCGCACCACTCACCAGGCCCGGGTGCAGCAGCAACAGGGCCGCGCCGATGTTGGCGCCGTTGGAGAACCCCGAGGCCA
>CALGOD010001029.1 GCA_937957845.1 uncultured Nocardiopsis sp. | reverse complement strand
GTGGGCGGGCGACATCAGGGCGACCCGAGCCAGTCCCGGTACGTCGAGCGGCTCGGCGAAGTCGCGGTCCATCGCGTCCCGTGCACGCAGCAGTCTGCGGTTGCGTTCCTCGTTCGGTCGCATCGGCACCTTCTCACCCCACGCTGGACAAGGGGTCGGACAGGGCCGTGGCATTTCCCGGGCCCCGCCGGCCTCTTCCACCGATGGAGGATCGGGTCAGGGTGCGTGGACGACCATGACCGGGCAGGGGGATCGGTGCAGCATGGCGTGTGCCGTGGAACCCAAGGTCAAGGGTGACAGGGCGTGTCGGCCGGACGCCCCCACCACGACGAGCCGGGCGCCCCGCGCGGCGCGCACCAGTGCGGCGACAGGACGTGACTCGACCACCTCGGTACGCACCTCCACTGAGGGATATCTGTCCCGCCAAGGAGCGAGCCTCTGCTCCAGGGACCTTTCCTCGCCCGCGCCGATCGCCGCACGCTCAGCGGAGGAAAAGCCCCTGGTGGACACGGGGAACACCGGCGGGCTCCACGCCCGTACCACCCGTACGGCCCCCGGCCCGACGGCGGCGGCCGCGAACGCCTCGGCGACCGCCCGCTCCGCGGGGGACGACCCGTCCTCACCCACCACGATCTCGTCACGATCGCCGGTCACGGGCTCGGGGCCCACCACGACGACCGGTACCGGCGAACGCGCCGCCACACGGTAGGCGACCGAGCCCACCCTCAACCCCGGAAAGCCGCCACGTCCACGCAGACCCACGACCAGCATGGCGGCCTTCTCCGCGTGCTGGAGCAACGCCAGGGGCGCGCTCTTGGTGACCACCGTCCTGTCCACGTCGAGACCGGGGGCGAGAGAGGTCGCCCTCTCCGCGGGCCTGTCTAGGGCGGCACGGGGGTTCCTGTCGATCTCCTCCTGGCGCCAGATGAAGGCCGAGTCGGGCGACGGCGCGGGGAACGCCATCACCATGGACAGGCGCAGGCCGCGCCGCCGCGCCTCCTCGGCGGCCCACTCCACGGCCCTCAGGCTCGTGTCGGAGTCGTCCACTCCGACGACGACAGGTCCTTGCATGAAGACTCCGTCCCTTCGATCCCTTCGTGCTTCGGTGGTGCCCGCCATCATTCCCACGACACCACCGCCTTCAACGGCCACCTTCCAGAACGGGCCGACACCACCGCACCCTTCTGGTCAGTTCCCGGACACGGGTCGATACTGGAGGAGGGGTGCGCCACCCCCGCCGTACGCCGAACGCGCCGGGAGGCATCGATGGTGGGAGCCAGTGAAGGCGAACACGCCAGTGGGGACATCGGCCGTAGGGTGGCCCGACGCAGGGAGGAACTAGGCCTCACCCGTGAGGAACTCGCCCAGCGTGCCGGGATGGCGGCCGGATACGTGGCCTACATGGAGGAACATCCACCCTCCCTCAGTCGAAGCGCGCTCTACAGACTCTCCCGGGCCCTGCACACCACTCCCGACCGTCTTCTGGGAGCCGACATCGACACACCGCCCGGCGCCGCGTCCACGGCCGAGCTCCATCCACGGATGCGTGTGCTGGACCCGGACGAGTGCATGCAACTCATCCGCCCCGGCGGTGTGGGGCGCGTGGCCTTCGCCGACGAGGGTCGCCCTCCGATCGTCCTCCCGGTGAACTACATGGTCATCGAGGGGGACATCGTCTTCTTGACCGAGACCGACGGGAAGATCGCCAGACGGGCCTCAGGTCCCCTCGGTTTCGAGGTGGACCGTCTCGACGACACCATGAGCGAGGGATGGAGTGTGCTCATCGCCGGACAGGGGCGCATCGTGAGCGACCCGGAGGAGGGCGCCTCACTGGAGAACTCGGCCCCGCTCCGCCCCTGGGCGGGGGGTCGACGGGACACCTATGTGCGCATCACACCGACGAAGGTGAGCGGGCGCCGGATCGAAACGGGCAGGCTGCTGCGCTGAGGTCGACCTTCATGGTCCGCACGGGTACGGGGCGGGCCACGATGGCCCGCCCCGAGGCGGCCGTACTGGGAGTGGCCGCGCCCTTGCTTCCGTGACTCCTCACAGAACCGGAGTGAGAGGTCCGGTCACAGGCGGGGCCTCCTGCCCCTGGACAGGGAGTCCAACCAGCCCAAAGGGCCCCTGCGGGTCTGCGGACGTCGACCGGACGGGGAGGTGCGCCGTGCCGAGCGGCTCAGCGGACCGCGCCCCTTCGGTGACTTCGCGGCGGACCGGGCCGTCCTCTTCACACGGGCCAGGGGGTCACGCGTTCCGGCACCTCTGCCCGGCGTGGTGCCCCCTGCCGGGGTCAGTCGGCGCTTCATGGTCCTCAGAGGGTTCCTCATCTTGGTTCTCCTCTCGTCATCGTGACCGGTGCGAATCCGGTCTTTACGAGATGGCGTAAACATTACGAACGGGGAACTTTTGCCTCTGGTGGAGTGCTACCCCGGAGCTCGACGTCAATACCTCTTCAACCACGGATATCCCGGGGAACACGTTCACGGGGTAGTCGAGGACCTTGGCGTGGGAACTCTTGACAAGGAACGGAAAGGTTCTTTGAGCTGCCTCTTCCCAAGGGCGCGACGGTCAGCCCCCTCGAAGAGCGCTCGCGGCCGGAGACGGCGGCAACAGGCGCAACACGGGCACGGAACAGGGCGGTCCGGGCAACTCGGAGCCCTCGACGACGACCAGTCCGACACCAGGCGGGACGGCCACCTGCGTTCCGGCCGTGGGATCGACCCTGCGGAAGCGGAACTCGGGTTCGCCTCCCTCCGCACGCATCGCGACCTCGTCCTCGGGGCCGGGTCGCCGGGCGACCGAGCGGGCGGGACGGCCGAAGACGCCCAGGGGTCCAGGGTCGGTGACCGCGGCCGGCCTGGGCGGAGGATCCCCCGGAACCAACCACAGCGTCTCCCCGGGCGTGCACAGACCGGCCAGCAGCCCGGGCGTGGTGTCGGAGGCCTCGGTGAGCCGCAGGCAGGCGTCGTGGCCGTCGATCAACCGGTCCACCAACGCCGTCTGCTCGGGTGTGGTGTCGGACGAACCCAGCAGGTGGGAGGCGTCGACCGGTGTCATCGGCTCGGAGCGACCCCGCCGCAGGGGCCAATGTGGAAAGGCCGGTCGGGGCCAGACATAGGGCAGACCGTCGGGAGTGTCGGGGAACAGGGTGCGGTAGTGCGACTCCTCCTTGGCCACCAACGCCGAACGGTGTGAAAGGTGCAGATCCCTCGCTCCCAGCCACGGGGGCAACAGATCGTCCTCCCACAGGGCCTCCTCCTCGGGCACCACGCCCCCACTGAAGTCCAGCAGCGAGGGCAGGATCGAGTCGGAGTGTCCACGGGAGCGCCACTCACGGCACACCGCCACCCCGTAACCGACCAGGGCCGGTACGAAGCCCCGCCACATCGCCACGGCGGGGTGGCGCTTCCATCCGTAACGCGGCCACACCAGCGCCCGCAGGATCTGCAGCGTCTCCACCCGCTGCTTGCCCAGGCGGCGGTCGTCCAGTGTCCGCGCGCACTCGCCGAACGTCGAACACGGCAAGAAGGTCTGCATCATCCCCCGTCCGTTCCGGGAAGTGTTCCCTGGTCAGGTCGTACCCGCCTGGATAGGTAAGACCGTCTCCGGGAGTGCGGGACGGTCGAGGCCGTGCCCGATCGACGACCCCCCGAACACGACGTCGGGTCGGGACCTCTTCCGGGTTCTGGGTGGGCCCATGCGGCGATTCGCCGAGCGGGGAGACGAACGCCATCGGTGGAAGGGCGTTGAACATCCGGCAGGACGAAGAGCCGGTGGACGGTGCCCCTTCCCGACCGGTCAGCCCGTCGTCCGCGCGGGCCGGGAGCACCCGTGGTGTCGGGCGCGGGAGACGGCGATCCTCCTGGCCGACTCGGGGGTCGACGCCCGTGGGGCCGACGGTTCGCCCACTCCGCCGACCACGGCCGGGAACGTGGGCGCGTGTCCGCCCGCGTCGGAGCTCACGCGGCGACCAGCGGGGTGCGACGCACGCGAAGGGAGAATCCCGTGAACACCACCGCCGCGCCGACGGCCGTGGCGAGCATGACCGTGGTCATGCTGGACAGGGTCACCGGGCCGGCCAGACCGGCGGTCGAGGCCAGACCGGAGCCGATACCGAACTGCAGCGTGCCCAGAAGGGCGGAGCCGCTGCCGGCGACCTTCGGCGACTGCCCGTCCAGGGCCAGCGCGGTCGCGTTCGGCGACACCAGGCCGGTGAACACCATCATCACGAACAGCGCGGCCGTCACCGTCACCAGGCTCGCGCCACCGAAGGCGTCCAGGACCGTCAGAGAGGTCACGGACACGATCGAACCGCCCAGGCCCAGGAACAGGCGGCGGTAGATCTCCACCCGGCCGATGAGGAAGGCGTTCACCTGGTTGCCCAGGATCATGCCGAGCGTGGTCACCGCGAACACCAGGCTGAACTCCTGGGCGCTGCTGTCGAAGCGGGACTGGGACACGAAGGAGAACGTCGAGATGTAGGTGAAGCTCATGCCGAAGCTCAGCGCGAGCGTGAGCGTCGGACCGATGAAGCGAAGATCGCGCAGCAGAGCACCGAACACGCGCATCTGCGCCCCCGGACTGGTGCGTCCGCGCTGCTCGGCGGGAAGGCTCTCGGGCAGACCGAACAGCACCAGGGCGAAGGTCGCCAGGCCCATCGCGCCGAGTACGAAGAAGAGCAACTGCCAGGGGCCCAGGAACAGCAGCTGGCCGCCCAGGATCGGGCCGAGCATGGGCGCCAGCCCGGCCAGCAGCACCAGCCGGGAGAAGAACGTGGCCGCGGCGTCGCCGTCGAACACGTCCCGCACGATGGCGCGAGAGACCACCAGCCCTGCGGCGGCGGACAACCCCTGCACGAAGCGCAGCAGGCTGAACATCTCCACGCTGGTCACCGCCGCGATGGCCAGGGTGCTGGCGGTGAACACGCCGATTCCCACCAGTAGCGGCGGGCGGCGCCCCCAACGGTCGCTGAGAGGGCCGATGACGAGCTGCCCCAGGGCCAGCCCGGCCATGACCGAGGTCAGGGTGAGCTTGACGCTGGCCTCGCTGGTGCCCAGGTCGGTGGCGATCTGGGGCAGCGCGGGCAGATACAGGTCCGTGGCGAGCGGACCGATCGCGGACAGTACGCCGAGCACGAACACGAGCAGCAGCGTGCGGCGGCGCGTCCGGGACGCGTCCGCACGGCGGGTCGTGCGACGGTGCTCGGGTGCGCCGCCCTGGTGCGGCGCATCGTCGGTCCGGGGGGTGCGGGCGGGGACGTTCTGGACGTCCTTGGTGATCAGGGCACGACGATCAGGGCGTGCGGAAACAAGGGTCACCTAAGGCTCCAACGCAAGGAGAGGTACGAACAGGAGATGCGTGGGGCGCCGTGAACCGCCTTCGGGCGGGGCGCCGGCAGAAGTCCCAAGCGGGGATCACGTGATCTGTGGGATCACTTCCGCCTCCAATACAAGGCTAGGAGTGGGCAATCCCGCCTTGACCCGATTCCTCGCGTGATCCGAATTACGGTGCGCGAAAGCCCAGACGGCAGGGGGTTCGGTCTCTTTGTGACGCCGCCCATGCGGCCGGAGGACCTCCGTGCTCTCCGGGTGCTGGTATCCCGTCTCCACGGAGAGGACGTGTCGGAGCGATCGTGTGTGGCGCACGCGGCGAAGGGCGTGCCCGCGTCCGGTCCCGGTCTGGAAAGCGACCTCACCGCCCCCGTCCCCGGCGAGGCGGCCCCTTGGGCCCGCGAGGGCCCGCACGACCGCGTGACCGGCCCCGGGCGACGCTTTACCGGGAGACCACGCCCGCGCTCGACGATCTTCGGCGG
>CALGOD010001028.1 GCA_937957845.1 uncultured Nocardiopsis sp. | reverse complement strand
ACAAGAGAGGAACGCACACCCCCGATCCCCCTCCTTTCCCTCCAGATCCCCCAACGTCCCCCGCGGCCCTCACAGCTGAGGGCGTACCGGCCCCCGGCGGAACGGCGTGCGTTCGAGCCCCAGGCGAGTGCGGATGATCGTGGCCAGGTGGCGGGAGCTGCCGTGCTTGGGCAACGCCGCCAGCTCCTCCCCCGCGCCGGCCAGCTCCTCGTGCTTGCCCTCCCGTATCCGCTGCATCACGGTGCGCGCCGCGACGGGATGGACGTCCAGAACGCTGTGGCCGGTCTTGGGCAGGGTGGCCTCCACACCGCGCGGGGCGGTGGAGGCGATGCGCTCCGCCGTCGACGGGGCGGTGCGCAGGTCACGCTCTCCCCGTAGCACCACGAGCGGCCAGTCGAAGGAGGGCAGTTCGCCGAGCATGTCGAAGTGCTCACCCGAGAACGGCGGGAACCGCTTCGCCACCTCGGTGAACCGTGCGGGGCGGTCGAAGGGGCCGCCGTCCCGCTCGGACGCGTAGCGCAGTTCCCGGAAAGCGATAGCGCCGGCGAGATCGAACTCCATGATGTAGGGCACGGGAGTGTCGGTCTCGCTGTCGCCAAGGGAGGCGAGCCAGCGCCAGGTGCGGTCGGCCCGTCCCGCGAGCTGCTGCGCGGCCAGGCGGCGCAGCAGGCGGGGGCCGCCGTACTCGTAGGTGATCCGGGCCACCTCGTCCACCTGGTCCTGGGTGGCGCGCCCCGACCGGACCAGGGCGCGCAGCCCCTTGGCGATGTCCGCGGTCTCCTCGGTCCCCTCCCACAGGACGGAGCGGACGTGCTCACGCACCTCGACGTGGTCGTCGGCACCGAGCACAGGGGAGTCCAGGACCATTCCGGCCACTCGCGAGGGATGTGTGGCACCGAAGGCCTGCGCCACGTAGGACCCGTACGAGCTTCCGTAGATGATGGCCTTGTCGATCCCGGCGTCGTCGAGCACGGCGGCGAGATCGTCGACGACCAAGGGGACCGACATGGCGTCGAAGGTCAGGTCCTCACCGTCCGTGTCCGCGCGCGACAGCCCCACGCCGCGGTGTTCCATCATGACCACGTCCAGCCCCGCGCGCTGGGCACGTGCGCGGAAGCCGATGTAGGGCATGACCGAGGCCAGGCCGGGGCCTCCGGGGAGCACCACCACGGGTGTCTCCCCGCGTGGGCCCGAGCGTACGTACACCAGGTCGAAGGCTTGGGTGGTTCCGTCCGCCTGACGACGCAGCGTCGTCACGCCCGGCATCTCCAGCAGCCGCTTCCGGGTCCGTTCGTCCGCGCGGGCCGCCATCAGACGTTCCGACCCGGAGCCGTCTTCACCGTGTGTCCCATGTGAGGGGAAGCTAGCACGGAGCGGTGCCGCCACCGGGGCGGAAAACGCCGCTACCGCGTGTTTCCCACTCTGATAGAGCCCGGAACGGGGTTCGACGGTGCATCAATGCAGATCACAGACCGATCAGTCGTTTTGTCGACATGTGGTTAGGGACCCCCGCGACGACGGAACCGTGTGGGCTCCAATCTCGCACCCTCCACAGAGGAGGCCGCCCGGAACGTGGTGATCCGGGCGGCCCGTTCCTTCCCGCTACACTCGGTGGACCGGCCCTTCGCGTCGCCATGGCTCGGGCAGTGATCCGCCCGCCCGCAGATGGGAGTCCAGCAGCGAGAACAGGCGGTCGGCCTCGCGCAGCGCCCTGTGGGCCTCACCGGTGTGGCGGGGACGGCTGCGGAGCAGCTCGGACAGGGAGTCGTACAGCTCCGTCGGTTCCTCCATCGCGTGGAGGTGTCGGATCAGCGGAGTGCTCATGAGGCCGTCCCCCACAGAAGGTCCGCGTACGGCCGGTAGGAGGGAAGCCGGCTCTGACGTGCCTCATGGGCCAGGTAGTACCCGCGCACCAGGGGTTCGGGAGGGTCGACCACGGTCGGCGGCTCGGAGCGAAGGTTCGGCGCCGGCCGCGGGTCGGGGACGGGAGTGCCGGCGACGGTCGCGGGGTGGGCGGCGTAGCGGCGGACCCGGGAGGCCCGGCGCCTACGCGCCTCGGTGCGCACTTCGCGGGCGAGGACGCGCGGTGCGGCGTGCAGTCCCCGCGCTGGGCGGACCAGACGCAGGAAGAGGGACAACAGACTCATAAGGTGGTGCATGTCGGCGCTCCAGGAAGCGTTGACCATGGCCCCGGACGCGTTGACGCGCGTCGCGGGGTCCCGCTGTACACGGGCCCCTCATAGTACCTTCTTGTATCTCCTTGTATCTAGACGTCTGAAGACGTATCTCTTGAAGTTCGCTTGACCGGACACGAATAGCTTCGTGTCCATGAAATTCGATCCTGACGCCGAGATCGATCCGGAAGCGCCGCTCACGGAGTACAAGCAGCTCGCCGGCATCCTGCGAGCCCGTATCGAGCGAGGCGACTGGGAGCCCGGTCGCCGTATCGCCAGCGAGACGGACCTGACCCAGCAGTACGGCCTCGCACGCTCCACGGTGCGGCGTGCCATCGCCGTGCTCGTGGAGGAAGGGCTGCTGTTCACAGTGCCCCAGCGCGGCACGTTCCGAAAACAGCACACGGAGACATGACCTGAGAAGAGCCCTCGGCCCCGCCCCTTCTCTCCTCAGTACGCACTTCGCGAGCGAGGACGCGCGGTGCGGCGTGCAGTCCCCATGCTGGAGCGTCTCTGACATGAAGTGGCGTGAAGGCGTGCCCAGGTGGGTGCAGATCGCGGACGAGCTGGAAAGACGCATCAAGGAGGGTGAGTACCCTCCGGGGAGCCGCGTCCCCTCGGTGCTCAAGCTCATGGACGAGTTCCAGGTGGCCTCCGCCACGGCGCAGAAGGCGCAGAAGGCGCTGGCGGGGCTGCGCAACCGAGGGCTGACGCGCACGGAACCGGGGATCGGCTCCACCGTCCGGGAGGGCTAGCACGGTGGTGCAGGGACGGGCCACCGTGCTCCCACAGAGTGGATCTTGCTCCCAGCGTCACTGTGAGCCGTCGACAGTGACACCGGGAGCAAGATCGGCGCCGACCCGACCCCACTGACCGGTTCCGCGTCTACGCCGATCCCGCGGGACACCCCTTCTGCCTGGAGTACGCCTGAGACGATCTACAACTGGTCGTGGTCGGCGTTGTGCGGCATGACCACCACCGGGATCTCGGAGCGGTGCAGTACACCCTGACCCACGGAACCCAGGAGCAGACCGCGCACGGTCCCCCGACCACGTGAGCCCAACACGATGGCGTCGGCCCCCTCGGAGGCCTTGAGCACCGCGTTCACCGGGCTGTCCTGGGTGCGCACCACGCTGATCTCGATGTCCAGCCCCTCACGCCGTTCGTCGGCGACCTCGGCCAACAGCTCGGCCACCAGCTCCTCGGACCTGCGGTCGAACAGGTCCTCCTGCGGCTGATAGCCCATCGCGGTCATCGCGACCGGGTCGTAGGGATAGGGCACCTCCCAGCTGTTGACCACGACCAGTTCGGCGTCGCGCTCGCTCGCCAGGTCCACCGCCACACGCAGCGCGCGACGCGCGTTGTCGGAGTCGTCCACTCCGACCACGATCTTCTTCAGGGAGGTCGTCGCGGGCTTTCCCTCCTTCGATGGCACCACGACCACGGGACAGGGCGCCTGGGCCGCGACGCGGATGCTGACCGAACCCACGAACACCGACGCGAGCGCGCTCAGCCCCCGGGTGCCCACCACGAGTACGTCGCGGGGACGGCAGTGCCTCAGCAGCGCCAGCGGGGCCTCCTCCAACGCGGTCTCCGTCTCCACGGTCACCGCGGGCTGCAGTTCGCGAACGCGCGTGGCCGCGCGGGTCAGAACGTCGGTGGCCTGCTCGGAGATCTCGTCGGTGGGATCGAAGTGGGCGGGACCGGCGCTGGCCGACACCATCAGCGGCATCCCCAGCGCGTACACGGCCAGGACCGGCATCTCGCGGCGGGCGGCCTCGGCCGCCGCCCAGTCCAGGGCCGCCCTGGAGTTCGGGGAGCCGTCGACTCCCACGATGACCCTGGGTGAACGTTCCTTCTTGCGTGCCATGGTGTTCCCTCCAACACTGTCACTCGTCCTCGGAGTGCAGGGGCAGGACGGCGACGGGCACCGGAGCCCCACGCAGCACCCCCTGGCTCACCGAGCCCATCACCAACCCCCGGACCCCTCCACGGCCGCGTGAGCCCACGACGAGCATGTCCGCCTCGGTCGCGGCCTCCAACAGGGCGTCCACCGGGTTGGACTGTGTCCGCACGGCGCTGATCTCCAGGAGTTCGGTGCGGTCGTCGACCACGTCCGCGAGCAATCCGGCGATCACCTCCTCGGACTGGCGGTCGAACGTCTCCTCGTGCAGGGCCCGCGCGTCGGCGGTCGAGTTACTCGACCCCGTGGGCGGCGACACCTGCCGACTGTTGACCACCACGACCTCCGCACCGCCCACCAGGGCCTGGTGCAGGGCGAAACTCAGAGCGCGTCGGGACGACTTGGACCCGTCCACCCCCACCACGACACGCCCTCTGGGCAGTGGTGGTTCCTCCATGTCGGGGACGACGACCACGGGGCAGGGCGCGTGGGAGGAGGCGCGTACGCCGACCGAGCCCAGCATGATCGCCCGGACACCGCCCAGGCCACGCGATCCCACCACGAGGATGTCGTCGCCTTGGGTTTCGTTGAGCAGGACGGCGGGTGCGTCCTCGGGGGCCAGGACGGTCGTGGCCTCCACCTCGGGCCTGGCCCGACGCACGTACTCGGCGCTCTCGGTGAGCAACCCGTGTCCGGCCTCGCGCAGGTCGTCGACCGCGGCGCGCCCCGAGGCCCCGTAGGCGCCGATGACCACCGGCATGCCCAGCCCGTGCACGATCCGCAGCGGGCTCCCGCGTCGGCCGGCCTCCTCGGTCGCCCAGACCAGGGCGGCGCGGGAGGCCGACGTGCCGTCCACACCGACCACGACCGCGGGTGGGCGTTCCTGTGCGTTCATCCCGACCCCTTCCCTTGCTCCCTCCCCTGTCCGGAACACGTCTTCGGAAAACCAGGAGAGGGGTGGGCGCGGCGTGTTCGACCTCACCTGTGCCGGGCGAACGCCTCCCCCACGCTCGCGGCCAGTTGAAGGTAGGCGTCCCTCGTGGCCGGTGCGAGTTGGTCCAGGTCCACCTCGGCCCCCTCCTCCAGGTGTCCGTCCCAGGGGATCCTCACCACGTCCCGACACCGTCCGGCGAAGTGCTCCTCCAGGCGATTCAGGTCCACGCTGCTCTTACTGTTGGACCGCACCATCGACAACACCACCACGGCGCTGCGGACGAGCGATCCGTGGCCGTGCGCCTCCAGCCAGTCCAGCGTGGCGCTGGCGCTGCGCGCCCCGTCCACCGAGGCCGAGCTGACCAGCACCACCTGGTCGGCCAGGCCCAGGACCCCGCGCATCGCCGAGTGGAGCAGTCCGGTGCCGCAGTCGGTGAGGCAGATGGAGTAGAAATGCTCCACGATCCGGGCGACCTCGCGGTAGTCGGTGTCGCTGAAGGCCTCCGAGACCGCCGGGTCGCGGTCGGAGGCCAGGATCTCCAGACGGCTGGGCGCCTGTGAGGTGAACCCCCGGATGTCGGCGTAGCGCGACACCAGGTGCCGTTCGTTGAGCAGGTCGCGGATGGTCGCGGCGGTCTCCAACCGCACCTTGTCCGAGAGCGTGCCCCGGTCGGGGTTGGCGTCCACCGCGAGCACCCGGTCACCGCGCAGGGAGGCCAGGGTGGCTCCTAGGGCGACCGTGGTGGTGGTCTTGCCGACCCCGCCCTTGAGGCTGAGTACGGCCACCCGGTGGTGTCCG
>CALGOD010001027.1 GCA_937957845.1 uncultured Nocardiopsis sp. | reverse complement strand
CGGGAGGCCGACGTGCCCAGACCCGTGGGGCCGGCGAGCCCTCCGGCCGGTCGGGTGGTCGCGCCCTGGTTCATGTACCGGTTGGAGCGTGCGTGCCACTCGTGTCCGCCCGCCTGCCAGTCCTGCAGGCCCCGGACGTAGGCGGCGACCCCGGCCTGCTCGTGGGGGGCCGCGGAGTGTTCGGCGAGCAGCACGGGCACCTCGCTCAACGCGGTGTCCTCGAACTGCACCAGGCGTGAGGTGAGCAGGTCGTTGACGAGTTCGGCGGCCTCCTGTGTGGGACGACCGAAGAACCGTTCGAAGACGAGCACCGCGTTGGAGTTCTCCCCCTCCTCCTGGACCTCGCGCTGGTAGGAGAACAGGTCGTTGCGCAGGTGCACCGCGTCGGAGAAGGTGTCGGCCAGCACCCTCATGGGTCGTGTCTCGGCCAGCCTGTCGGGCAGCTCCGCGCCCACGGCGACCTCCACGAGGTTGGCCGACCACGGCGCCCCACCGACCCGACGCCTCATCTGGATGTACTCGATCGGGTTGGCCACCCGGTCGCGTTCGATGTTGTCCAACTCCCACATGGACTCGACCATGAGATTGTGGGTGCTGAGGGTGAAGCGCCGTCGCCAGTCCGCCGACATCGACGGCACGGTGCGCCGCCACAGGTCGGCCAGTCCCGCCTCGGCGGGGTTCTCCGGCTCCCGTGGCCGTCCGCCGTCCTCGGTCATGAACTCCTCCAGCCGGTCGAGGAAGGTCCGCGCGCCGGAGAAGTCACGGGAGTACTTGTACTGCTCCAGGAAGTGGTCGTCGAAGAAGAACACCCACACGTACCAGTCGGTGACCAGGTCGAGGACGGGTCCGTCGCAGTCGGGATGGGTGTAGGCGCACATCAGCGCGTAGTCCATCCCCGCCAGGGCGGCCTCGTCCCACACGAGCCCGCCCGTGGGGGTGGGGGTGTCGAGCATGCCCATCCTGCGGGCCCAGTCCATGCTGTGCTCGCGGGCGCGTTCCAGGTGCGGGTTGAGCCTGGCGGGATGCGGCAGGTAGAAGTGGGGCAGTTCGAACGCTTGCATGGGAAAGCCTGTTCTGGTCGGTCGACGTTCGTGTTCGTCCGGCCCCGACCGCGTCCACCGGTCACGCGCCGGGGGCCCGGGGACGGGTCAGGTGCTGCGGACCTGCGGGGGCAGGGTGAAGTGCACCGTCTCGCGGGCGGTCTCGTGTTCGGTCACGGTCACCGGGCCCAGCCCCGCCAGTGCCACGACGGCCTCCTCCACGAGGTGGTGCGGTGCGGAGGCGCCCGCGGTGAGGCCGACCGTCGACACTCCCTCCAGCCATGCGGGACGGATGTCGCGCGCCTCGTCGATGAGGTGGGCCCGTGTGCCGCGGCGCCGGGCGAGTTCCACCAGGCGCTGGGAGTTGGAGGAGTTGCCCGAACCCACGACGAGGACGAGGTCGGCCTCCCCCGCGATCCGCGCCAACGCCTCCTGGCGGTTGGTGGTCGCGTAACAGATGTCGTCGGATCCGGGCCCGCGCAGGGCGGGGAAGCGGGCACGCAGGGCCTGGATCACCTCGGCGGTCTCGTCCACGGCCAGGGTGGTCTGGGTGAGGTAGGAGACCTGTTCGGGGTCTGGTACCCGCAGTCCGGCCGCCTCCTCGGGGGTCTGCACCAGGACGGTGCGGTCCGGGGCCTGGCCCAGTGTGCCCTCCACCTCCTCATGGCCGGCGTGGCCCACCAGCACGACGGTGTCGCCGCGTGCGGCGAACCGGCGGGCCTCGTTGTGGACCTTGGTGACCAGGGGGCAGGTCGCGTCGATCACGTCGAGTCCGCGTCGCTCCGCCTCGGCACGTACCTTCGGGGAGACCCCGTGCGCGGAGAACACGACCGTGGCTCCGTCGGGGACGGCGTCGAGCTCGTCGACGAACACCGCGCCCCTGCGTTCGAGCTCCGCCACCACGTGCCGGTTGTGCACGATCTGTTTGCGCACGTGGACCGGGGCGCCCCGCTGTTCCAGGGCGCGTTCGACGATCTCCACGGCCCGCTCCACCCCGGCGCAGAACGAGCGCGGCGCGGCGAGCAGGAGGCTCCGGGGGCGCCCCGAGACCGCGGCCCAGGCCTCGACGGCCGCCCGCGCCGCGGCCGCTCCGTGGTCGTCGCACGCGGCCGCCCCGAAGGCGACCTCTTCCTCGTCGACGTGCAGCAGCACGGTCGGTCCGGTGCCCGTTCCTCGGGGTGCGGTGGACGTCCGTCCGTCCTGGAGGGGTCCGCGCAGGGTGCGTGCTCCGTGCCTGCGCACCTGTCCCTCG
>CALGOD010001026.1 GCA_937957845.1 uncultured Nocardiopsis sp. | reverse complement strand
CGAGCTGGATTACACGCAGCTCAAGGGATACTAGCGGGCATGGCTAAGAAGGTCGTGGGCTTCATCAAGCTCCAGGTACCCGGAGGGGCGGCGAATCCCGCTCCGCCGGTTGGTCCGGCGCTGGGTCAGCACGGCGTCAACATCATGGAGTTCTGCAAGCAGTTCAACGCCAGGACCCAGGCGCAGGCGGGGCTGATCATCCCGGTCGAGATCACGGTGTTCGCCGACCGGTCGTTCACTTTCGTCACCAAGACGCCGCCGGCGCCGGTGCTCCTCAAGAGGGCGGCCGGTGTGAGCAAGGCCTCGGGTGCTCCCAACAAGGAGTCGGTCGGGCAGGTCACCCGGCAGCAGGTCCGCGAGATCGCTGAACTCAAGATGCCGGATCTGAACGCCGCGGACGTGGATTCGGCGATGCGGATGGTCGAGGGAACGGCCCGGTCGATGGGCCTGAAGGTGGTGGACTGATGCCGAAGCACGGAAAGAATTACAGGACGGCGGCGGCCACGATTCCCAAGGGGCTCGTGGTCGAGGACCCCAAAGAAGCGCTGCAGCTCGTCAAGGATGCGGCCTTCGCCAAGTTCGACGAGACCGTCGAGGTGTCGGTGCGGCTCGGCGTCGACCCCCGGCACGCCGATCAGATCGTGCGGGGCACGGTCGTGCTGCCGCACGGTACCGGCAAGTCGGTCCGGGTTCTGGTCCTGGCGCAGGGTGACAAGGTCCGTGAGGCCGAGGAGGCCGGCGCCGACTACGCGGGGATGGAGTACGCGGAGAAGATCAAGGAGGGCTGGCTCGACTTCGACGTCGCCGTGGCGACGCCCGACGTCATGGGTCAGGTCGGCCAGCTCGGTCGCGTGCTGGGCCCGCGCGGGCTCATGCCCACGCCCAAGGCCGGCACGGTCACCTTCGACGTCGGAGACGCGGTCAGGGAGATCAAGGCCGGTAAGATCGAGTTCCGTGTCGACCGCACCGGCAACGTGCACGCACCGATCGGGCGGGTTTCCTTCTCCGTGGATCAGCTCGCGGACAATCTGGGCGCGTTCATGGATACGGTGATCCGGGCCAAGCCGGCGGCCGCAAAGGGCGCGTACGTCAAGACGGTCGCCGTTTCAAGCACGATGGGACCGAGTGCCCGGATCGATCCGAATCTCTATCGGCGAGTGGCTGCGCGATGAAAGTGCAACAGAAGCAGGCGGTGGTCGAGGATCTCGCCAGCAAGCTCAAGGACGCGCAAGCGTTCTATCTGACCGACTTCACCGGCCTGAACGTGAAGAGCATGACGGACCTGCGCTCCCGGCTGCGTAAGGCGGGTGTGGAGTACATGGTCGTCAAGAACACACTGGCGGAGCGGGCGCTCGACGGCCTGGACCTCCCCGACATCGGACAGTTCTTCGTCGGTCCGACGGGGTTGGTCATCAGCCGTGAGGATGCAGTTGCCGCCGCCAAGGTACTGCGAGACTTCGCCAGGGAGCACGATGATCGACCGGCCGTGAAGGTCGGCGTCGTCGAGCGGCGTGCCGTGAACCCCGAGGAAGTGGATCGGATCGCGACGCTGCCGCCCCGCGAACAGCTCCTGGCCGAGCTTGCCGGTGCGATGGAGGCGCCGCTGGCTCAGTTGGCCTACGTGCTCCAGTCCATGCTGGGCGAATTCGTGGGCTTGCTCGAGGCGCTGCGCGCCGAACGGGAGAGCGCCTGAACATTACACCCCATCCGCAATACAGGAAGAAACGAAATGGCTACCAAGGAAGAACTGCTCGACGCGATCGGCGGCATGACCGTCCTGGAGCTGGCTGAGTTCGTCGAGGCCTTCAAGGAAAAGTTCGGTGTGACCGCCGTGGCGGCTGCTCCCGTCGCCGCAGCGGGTGCGGCTCCGGCCGCCGGCGCTGCGCCCGCGGCTGAGGAGAAGACGGAGTTCGACGTCGAGCTGAAGGAGGTCGGCGCGAAGAAGATCCAGGTCATCAAGGTGATCCGCGAGGTCACGAGCCTGGGTCTGAAGGAGGCGAAGGACCTGGTCGACAACGCGCCGTCCACCGTCAGGGAGGCCGTGTCCAAGGAAGAGGCCGAGCAGATCAAGGCCAAGCTCGAGGAGCAGGGCGCTACGGTCGAGCTGAAGTAGGCCCGTCGCCACGTCTCCACCTGATCGGGCTCGGACCCGGGGCCTTTGCCCCAGGTTCCGAGCCCGTCGGGCACGCGCTCGGGGGCCGCTCCCGGGCTCGATCGCCGAGGGATCGCGCGTGACACGCAGAGTGCAATGGAGCACTCGACGAACGCGCACCGCGGTGGAGCAGGCGGCAGACGGGTCGAACACTTCAGCTCGACAAAGGCGCCCATGCTCCGATTGAGTCGAAAGTCGTATCATAGTCTAGACAACATCCCCACCGCCCTTCCTGGCGGCCGGGGGTTTCTGTGCTTGTTTTCCGGGAGGGCCGCCCGTCCGCTTGCCGGGGAGACGCTCACGAGCGTTTCCCAGGCGCGGGCGCGCGGCTCCTATCGCCTGAGGAGGGAGATCCGCCTTGGCTAATCAGAACGGCAGGCTTCCGGTCGTCAACTTCGGAAAGCTGAAGTCGGTCATGGAGATGCCGAACCTGCTGGATGTGCAGGTTCGGGCGTTCCAGACACTGCTGCAGACGGATGCGGCGGCCCAGGAACGGGAGGATGTGGGGCTCGAGCGGGTCTTCAACGAGATCTTCCCGATCACGGATGTGAACGAGAAGTTCTCGCTCGAGTACGTCTCCTACACGCTCGGCGAGCCGAAGTACTCGGTCGAGGAGTGCATCGAGCGTGACATGACCTATGCGGCGCCGTTGAAGGCGACGCTACGGCTCGTGGTATGGGAGGAGATCTAGGATGGTGAGCGCCGGCCGCAGGACATCATCGAGAAGGAGGTCTATCTCGGTGATCTTCCGCTGCTGACGGACCTGGGCACCTTCATCATCAACGGCTCCGAGCGCGTGATCGTGAGCCAGCTGCACCGCTCTCCGGGCGTGGTCTTCGAGGAGACCATCCACCCGAACGGCTCGAAACTCTTCAGCTCGCGGATCATCCCGTTCCGTGGCTCGTGGGTCGAGTTCACGGTCGACATCCACAATGTGGTCTACGTCCACATTGACAAGAAGAAGAAGTTTCCCGCGACGGCGCTGCTTCGGGCGTTCGGGTACGGATCGGACGAAGAGATTCTCCGTCTCTTCTACACGACGCGCGAGCTTGACCTGGTCGAGACCGACGAGGCCCGCACTCAGCGTCGCGAGGCGGTCGGATCGCTCCTGGCCGAAGACGTCGTGGACCCGGAATCGGGCGAGGTGCTGGCGGAGACGGCCGAGGAACTCACCACGGACGTCCTCAACCGCCTGCGCCGGGCCGGTATCGAGAAGGTCCAGATCTTCACGAGTGGCACGGAAGCCCGGGGAGGCGAGAGCCCGCTACTCAAGAACACCCTGCGCAAGGACCCCACCAAGGATGAAGAGGGTGCGCTCAAGGCGATCTATTCGCTGCTGCGCCCCGGCGATGCGCCGAGTCTGGAGACCGCGCGCGTCGCGCTCGAGCGGATCTTCTTCAACCCCAAGCGCTACGACCTCGGTCGGGTGGGGCGCTACAAGATCAACCAGCGGCTGAAGCTGAACATTCCCGCGGGGCATACGGTGCTCACGCAGGAGGACTTCATCGCCATCATCCGCTACCTGATCGAACTGCACGAGGGTCGGGGTTTCGTCGACGACATCGACCACCTCGGCAACCGTCGCGTGCGCAGTGTGGGTGAGCTGATCGCGAACCAGTTCTCCGTCGGACTCTCGCGCATGGCGCGCCTGGTCAAGGAGCGCATGTCGATCACCACGGACATCGAGAAGATCAACATCGATGACCTGGTGAACGCGCGAACGGTGAGTGCCGTCATTCAGGCGTTTTTCGGCTCGAGCCAGCTCAGCCAGTTCATGGACCAGACGAACCCGCTGGCGGAGCTTACGCACAAGCGGCGTCTGTCGGCGCTCGGGCCGGGCGGGCTGACTCGTGAACGTGCCGGCTTCGAGGTCCGTGACGTCCACTATTCGCACTACGGGCGCATGTGCCCGATCGAGACGCCGGAGGGTCCGAACATCGGGCTGATCACCAGCCTGACGACCTTCTCGCAGATCAACGACCTCGGATTCATCGAGACACCGTATCGCAGGGTGGTCGATGGGCGAGTCACCGACGAGATCGTCTGGCTCGACGCGAACGCGGAAGAGGACCTGGTCGTGGCGCAGGCGAACGCGCCGTTGAACCCGG